>NZ_JTJP01000043.1:0-2257 GCF_001678575.1 Gallibacterium genomosp. 1 | reverse complement strand
TCTGGCGAAACAACTGGAACACCAGTGATGCGTTCACTCCGGTCCTCTCGTACTAGGAGCAACCCCCCTCAATTCTCCAACGCCCACGGCAGATAGGGACCGAACTGTCTCACGACGTTCTAAACCCAGCTCGCGTACCACTTTAAATGGCGAACAGCCATACCCTTGGGACCTACTTCAGCCCCAGGATGTGATGAGCCGACATCGAGGTGCCAAACACCGCCGTCGATATGAACTCTTGGGCGGTATCAGCCTGTTATCCCCGGAGTACCTTTTATCCGTTGAGCGATGGCCCTTCCATTCAGAACCACCGGATCACTATGACCTACTTTCGTACCTGCTCGACTTGTCCGTCTCGCAGTTAAGCTGGCTTCTACCATTGCACTAACCTGACGATGTCCGACCGTCATTAGCCAACCTTCGTGCTCCTCCGTTACGCTTTGGGAGGAGACCGCCCCAGTCAAACTACCCACCAGACACTGTCCGAACACTCGTCCCGAGCGCTTCGTTAGAACATCAAACGTTAAAGGGTGGTATTTCAACAGCGACTCCACGATAACTGGCGTTACCGCTTCGCAGTCTCCCACCTATCCTACACATTAAAATTCAAGGTTCAGTGTCAAGCTATAGTAAAGGTTCACGGGGTCTTTCCGTCTAGCCGCGGGTACACCGCATCTTCACGGCGATTTCAATTTCACTGAGTCTCGGGTGGAGACAGCCTGGCCATCATTATGCCATTCGTGCAGGTCGGAACTTACCCGACAAGGAATTTCGCTACCTTAGGACCGTTATAGTTACGGCCGCCGTTTACTGGGGCTTCGATCAGGTGCTTCTCTTTCGATGACACCATCAATTAACCTTCCAGCACCGGGCAGGCATCACACCCTATACGTCCACTTTCGTGTTTGCAGAGTGCTGTGTTTTTATTAAACAGTTGCAGCCAGCTCGTCGCTTCGACTGGTTCATGCTCCATCCGCTTCGGACTTCACACTACGCCAGCGCACCTTCTCCCGAAGTTACGGTGCTATTTTGCCTAGTTCCTTCACCCGAGTTCTCTCAAGCGCCTTAGTATTCTCTACCTGACCACCTGTGTCGGTTTCCAGTACGGTTTAGATAAACCTTTCGCTTAGTGGCTTTTCCTGGAAGTTGGGTATCAGTTACTTCAGCACCTTGGTGCCTCGTCATCATCTCTCAGTGTTAATGGTGAGCCGGATTTGCCTAACTCACCCACCTACTAACTTAAACGTACTCTTCCATCCGTACGCTAACCTAACCTGCTCCGTCCCCACATCGCAGTTTATCCAAGTATGGGAATATTAACCCATTTCCCATCGACTACGCTTCTCAGCCTCGCCTTAGGGGCCGACTCACCCTGCCCCGATTAACGTTGGACAGGAAACCTTGGTCTTCCGGCGAGCGGGTCTTTCACCCGCTTTATCGTTACTTATGTCAGCATTCGCACTTGTGATACCTCCAGCAGCCCTCTCGAACCACCTTCTTCAGCTTACACAACGCTCCCCTACCCAACAAGATTTCTCTTGATGCCGCAGCTTCGGTGCTATATTTTAGCCCCGTTACATCTTCCGCGCAGACCGACTCGACTAGTGAGCTATTACGCTTTCTTTAAATGGTGGCTGCTTCTAAGCCAACATCCTAGCTGTCTAAGCCTTTCCACTTCGTTTCCCACTTAATATAGACTTTGGGACCTTAGCTGGCGGTCTGGGTTGTTTCCCTCTCCACGACGAACGTTAGCACCCGCCGTGTGTCTCCTATACATTACTCTTCGGTATTCGCAGTTTGCATCGGGTTGGTAATCCGGGATGGACCCCTAGCCGAAACAGTGCTCTACCCCCGAAGGTATTCATATAAGGCTCTACCTAAATAGATTTCGGGGAGAACCAGCTATCTCCCGGTTTGATTGGCCTTTCACCCCCAGCCACAGGTCATCCGCTACTTTTTCAACAGTAGTCGGTTCGGTCCTCCAGTTAGTGTTACCCAACCTTCTTCCTGCCCATGGCTAGATCACCGGGTTTCGGGTCTATATCTTGCAACTTAGCGCCCAGTTAAGACTCGGTTTCCCTTCGGCTCCCTTATTCAGTTAACCTCGCTACAAAATATAAGTCGCTGACCCATTATACAAAAGGTACGCAGTCACCCTTTCAGGCTCCCACTGCTTGTACGTACACGGTTTCAGGTTCTTCTTCACTCCCCTCCCGGGGTTCTTTTCGCCTTTCCCTCACGGTACTGGTTCACTATC
>NZ_JTJP01000042.1:0-49236 GCF_001678575.1 Gallibacterium genomosp. 1 | reverse complement strand
CCTCTTTACTAAAGAGGGGAATTATCCTTTAGTAAAAACGCTTTGTGAACCATTCTGTATTTTGGGTACTGTATATTACAAGTTCCATTTTTGTTATTCTAACTAACCAGTCCCCCTCTTTAGTAAAGAGGGGTTAGGGGAGATTTGTCAATCCTCAGCACCACTAAGAGAGATTTGTACTTGTTCTAAAAATAAATAGATCTGTTCTACAACATCCTCAATCTCATAATAAATCTCGTCATTGCTAAACCTCATCACTGTAAAACCTAGAAATCTTAACTCATCATCTCTTAATCGATCTTTTTCTTGATGCTCAGCCTCATAATGATGAGAACCATCTAGTTCGATAATCAGCTTTGCCTTTGCACAATAAAAATCTACGATATAATTCAGCAATGGCTTTTGACGATTAAAGCGAAAGCCTAATAACTGATCTCGATTAATCCGTTGCCATAAATTACCTTCAGCATCAGTCTGATTTGAACGTAATTTCTGTGAAAGTTCCTTTAAATTCTTAGAGTAAGGCTGCATTCTAACTAAAATCTACTATTTCAAAAATATTCTATTAGCTAACAATATATTATTTAGCAAGCCGTTCTTTCGCTCGTGATACCGCCAAATGCAATCGCTGCTCTAATATTTCTTTACTCGGCAACACCGTCATATATTCAGCGATATGAATATCTGAATGGTTTAAATCTAATAATTCAACTTGCTCTTGCTTTTTAGACGTACATAAAATAATACCTAAGGGTGGATTTTCCCCTTCTTCTTGCTCATATTTCGCAAGCCACGCCAAATAAAGTTCCATTTGGCTTTTGTGGGAATGTTTAAATGCTTCGGTTTTTAATTCAATGGCAATTAGACGTTTTAATTTACGATTGTAAAATAGCAAATCAATATAAAAATCATCATTATCAATCTGAATACGTTTTTGCCGTGCAATAAAAGTAAAACCCGCTCCCAATTCTAAAAGAAATTGTTCAACTTCTCTTAAAATTGCATCTTCAAGATCTTTTTCTAAATAACGATCATTAAGTTCTAAAAAATCCAAAATATAAGGATCTTTTAAGATCATTGATTGATTATATTCGCCCTTTTCTCGCAATAAAGTTAATTCTTGGCTAATAGTTTCATCAGGCTTTTTCGAGATTGCGGTGCGTTCAAATAGCAATGAGCCAATACGATTATCAAGCGTTCTCACCGACCATCTTTCTTGTGCTGCCATCGTGGTATAAAAATCTCGTTTTATTGGATCATCAACCGCAATGATCAATTTAAAATGCGACCAACTTAATTGTGCACACAGTGTGTGCACAATTTTGGGATCAGGAAAAGCGGCAGCAAACTGCATTAAATAACTAAGATGTCTTTTACCCCAGCCCTTCCCAAATTGCTCTGTTAGGCTTTTAGACAAATTCTTAATCACTTCCTTGCCATATTCCGCCCGTTCATTGTTTAGAATATGCTGATTAATCCGCTGTCCAATATGCCAATAAAGCAAGGTAAGTTCCGCATTAACGGTAACTGCAACACGTTGTTTACTCGTTTGAATAAGTTGGCTAATTTCACCAACTAATTGCTGTTCGCTTCTCACAAGTAGCTTTTTTGTCGTCATCTAAAACCTCTGCAAAACTTACCGCACTTTTATTTATGGAGTAAACACTTCTGCCAGTTTCTTATAATCCAAAATTACTTCACCACTATTCAACAACAGTGCTGGAATTCCCACATAGCCATTTGCTTTGGCGTTATCAAACACCGCTGACTTATCACGCAAACGCAGAAATTGTTTAAAATTGGCTAATGAAGACAGTATTTCCACTGGCTCGTAATCCACATTTAAGCGTTTCAACTCTGCCACAAAAGGGGCAGTATCAGGGCAACTTTCGGCGAAAAATAAAATCGGTTTATCCATTATAGTTGCCCTTTTTGTTCTGCCAATGCTAATGGATTCGGTGTTGGTTCAGCAACCTTCGTTAAACGATTACGATCTTGATGATGAAACGGCTCATCGTAATTAGGAATTACCATTACAGTATCTTGCTCATATGACCACGTACCATCATTATTGATAGTTACAGTAATAGTATAACTTTCTGTACGGAAAGATTGTTCTAAAAATGGATTAGAAATAATACCATTCGTTAATGAACCACGTTGTGCGGTTAATGTAAATTTCTTGGCATCTACACTAGCATTACCAGTAGCAATTAAAGTTTGTCCGCGAGGAATACTTAAGGTTAACAATAAATTTCCTGTTGCCGGTTCCCATAGCCAATAACCAACTTGATCGTGAAATGTTTCCACTTCATTTGGTTGCACAATATGGATATGATAACGCAAACCATAAAAAAGCTGCGGTCCGTTAGTTTGTGGATCAATAGGTTGTAGCTCGATATGTTCAATATAAGGATCTTTTACCGCTCCTTCCGCTTTTGGATTAATATCTAATCCTCGTTTTCCTTCCCATATACCAGCCATTGCTGTTAATGGCCCAAGATTAGCAAGAGTATTCACATCCACATCTGGTTCAGTGTAGATATCTTTAGGATATTGAAATTCTTTCATTGTTCCTGCCTTATTTTTTGTTACATCCTGGGAATCCCAATGCTTCGCGACTGGCATAATAAGCTTCCGCCACACCTTTAGTTAACGCTCTAATACGCAAAATATAACGTTGACGTTCGGTTACAGAAATGGCTTTGCGGGCATCTAACAAGTTAAAACTATGTGCCGCTTTTAAAATACGTTCATACGCCGGTAAGGGTAATGGTTTTTCCAATGCCAACAGTTCTTGAGCTTCTTTTTCATATTGTTCAAAAGCCTTGAAGAGGAAATCAATATCAGCATATTCAAAGTTATAAGTGGATTGTTCTACTTCATTTTGATGGAAAACATCACCGTAGGTGGTTTTACCGAGTGGGCCATCTGACCACACTAAATCATACACGCTATCCACGCCTTGAATATACATCGCTAAACGTTCTAATCCGTAGGTAATCTCACCAGTTACTGGACGACACTCCAAACCACCCACTTGTTGGAAATAGGTAAATTGTGTTACTTCCATACCATTTAACCAAACTTCCCAACCAAGCCCCCACGCACCAAGCGTTGGATTTTCCCAGTTATCTTCAACAAAACGAATATCATTTTGTGTTGGATCAAAACCAAGCATTTTAAGAGAACCAAGATAAAGCTCTTGAATGTTATCTGGAGAAGGTTTGATCACCACTTGAAATTGATAATAATGTTGCAAACGGTTTGGATTTTCGCCGTAACGACCATCAGTTGGGCGGCGTGAAGGTTGCACATAAGCAAATGCCATTGGCTCAGGACCTAATGCACGAAGTGCCGTCATTGGATGAGAAGTCCCTGCACCTACCTCCATATCAAACGGCTGAACGATAGTACAGCCTTGTTCCGCCCAATATGCTTGAAGTGCAAGAATCATCCCTTGAAACGTTTTAATGTTAAATTGTGTTGTCATAATAAAATCTTTGTGCAGTCAGTTTCTAAAAAAATAACGCTATTCTACTTGATTTTTTGGTTAATGAGTAGAATTAAGCTCTACTCCCTTTTATATTTATTTTCTTTTCCATTTTGGTCTTTTCTGTGACTTTACTCAAAAAACACTCTTTTTCAATTAGATCAATCCACTTTTTTGAAGTAAAATTATCTTGATTATTTAAATAATGAAGTTTTATTTTAAAATGTCTATTTATTATTCAAGGAGCAATCTATGCGTCTTATTCCATTACATAATGAACAACAGGTAGCAAGATGGGCAGCGCGCCATATTGTTGACAGCATTAATCGTTTTTCTCCCACTAAAGAACATCCATTTGTTCTTGGCTTACCAACTGGCGGCACACCGCTCGCTACTTACAGAGAGTTAATTAGGCTTTATCAACAAGGTGAAGTAAGCTTCAAAAATGTCGTTACTTTCAATATGGATGAATATGTCGGTTTGCCAAAAGAACATCCTGAAAGTTATCACTCCTTTATGTTTAATAACTTCTTCAATCACGTTGACATTCCGCTTGAAAATATCAATATTTTAAACGGTAACACTGATGATCACGATGCAGAATGCCAACGTTACGAAGATAAAATTAAATCTTATGGTAAAATTCATCTGTTTATGGGCGGTGTCGGTGAAGACGGACATATCGCATTTAATGAGCCGGGCTCTTCACTCTCTTCTCGTACTCGCATTAAAACTTTAAATGAAGATACTTTAATTGCAAACTCTCGCTTCTTTAATAATGACATTAATCAAGTGCCAAAATATGCCTTAACCATCGGGGTTGGAACTTTAATGGATGCGGAAGAGGTAATGTTGTTAATTACCGGTTATCGTAAAGCTCAAGCATTACAAGCCGGTGTAGAAGGCGCTGTCAATCATCTATGGACAATCAGCGCATTGCAAATGCATAGCCGTGCCATTTTTGTCTGTGATGAGCCGGCAACACAAGAACTAAAAGTTAAAACTGT
The DNA here is from genome assembly GCF_001678575.1 of Gallibacterium genomosp. 1. Taxonomy (NCBI): domain Bacteria; kingdom Pseudomonadati; phylum Pseudomonadota; class Gammaproteobacteria; order Pasteurellales; family Pasteurellaceae; genus Gallibacterium; species Gallibacterium genomosp. 1. Next base: position 44,736 of record NZ_JTJP01000042.1, on the reverse strand, counting down.
GAAATATTTCAAAGAATTGGAATCTCACGCAATTCATAGTGTAAGAGAATTAAAATGAAAAAATATGCGTTAGTTAATAGTATTATCTATACAGGAGCTGAGATCCTGTATGATCACACTTTGATCGTAAATGACGATAAAATTGCAGATATCGTTAAAACCGCTGATCTTGATCCGGCTCTTGATACTATCGATCTTCAAGGTGCTAACCTTTCTGCCGGTTTTATCGATCTGCAACTTAATGGCTGCGGTGGTGTAATGTTCAATGATGATTGTTCTGTTGAAACATTGGAAATTATGCAGGCAACCAATTTAAAATCCGGCACTACCAGCTTTTTGCCAACATTCATTACCGCTCCTGATGCTGAAATGAAACACGCTGTTGCGGTAATGAAAGAATATCTTGCCAAACATCGCAATCAGGCGTTAGGGCTACATCTAGAAGGACCTTATTTAAGCAAAGCCAAAAAAGGTGTTCATCGCGAAGAATTTATCCGTGAAATTTCTGATGAAATGCTCACTTTTTTATGTGATAACGCTGAAGTGATTACAAAAATGACGATTGCTGCGGAAAATCCTACTGCGGATCATATCGCTGAATTTATTAAAAATAATATTGTTGTTTCTATCGGGCATTCCAATGCCACTTATCAACAAGCGAATGATCGTTTCCAACAAGGTGCAACTTTTGCAACCCATTTGCATAATGCAATGTCACCGGTATCCTCCGGGCGTGAAATGGGTGTTGTCGGAGCAGTGCTGGATAATCCTAATGTTTATACCGGGATCATCGTTGATGGCTTACACGTAAATTTCGGCAATGTACGTATTGCTAAAAAATGTAAACAGGACAAGCTCTGTTTAGTCACTGACGCTACCGCCGCCGCCGGCGCTGATATTGAGTCATTCCAATTTGTGGGCAAAACCGTTTATGTTCGAGATCACAAATGTTATGACGCTAACGGTACAATCGGTGGTTCTGCTGTTACTATGATCGAATCAATCCGTAACTGTGTAAATGAAGTGGGTATTCCTTTAGACGAAGCCCTTCGTATGGCAACGCTCTATCCAGCTCGTGCTATTCATATTAATGATAGATTAGGTAGTTTAGAAAAAGGAAAGATTGCCAACTTAGCAGCCTTTAACCATAAATTTGAAGTAATTGGCACTGCAGTTAATGGTAATTGGCACTTTAACTAACTCTTTTATCCAAAAATTGCGATAATTATTTTATCGCAATTTTCTTTTTTATAATTATTCATTTATTAGCTAATCCAATTGTTTTACAGCCAACCTCTCCATTCACACTTTTATAAATCTATTTTAATTGCATATCAATGGACAACCATCCGACTATTTCTAATAAAAAAACAACAAATTGGCTATTCTCTATGCGAACAGACCGAAAAATCTTTTTTTCTAAAAAAATGTGTTGACGAGACTTACAGATATCAGCATAATTAGCGCCGCAAAAACGATGGCTATGTAGCTCAGTTGGTTAGAGCACAACACTCATAATGTTGGGGTCACAGGTTCGAATCCCGTCATAGCCACCATTGCGGGACTGGCGAAATTGGTAGACGCACCAGATTTAGGTTCTGGCGCCGTGAGGTGTGTGGGTTCAAGTCCCTCGTCCCGCACCATTTTGCAACTTTCATAAAGTTGGGGTATCGCCAAGCGGTAAGGCACCGGGTTTTGATCTCGGCATCCCTAGGTTCGAATCCTAGTACCCCAGCCATCTTTTATTAATAATCATCTTTTCTGTTGGGGTATCGCCAAGCGGTAAGGCACCGGGTTTTGATCTCGGCATCCCTAGGTTCGAATCCTAGTACCCCAGCCATCTTTATTAATAAATCCCCCTTTAGATTGGGGTATCGCCAAGCGGTAAGGCACCGGATTCTGATTCCGGCATTCCTAGGTTCGAATCCTAGTACCCCAGCCATTTTCCTTGAATTCCGCTTTTTTAAGATTATATTTCACAATTACATCATTTTTGGATCAGGATATTGATAAACAAAATCTAAATCTCTACAAATTTTATCCGCCAAAATAATTCTCTCCACTTTCCCCTCTTCCGGTAAAAAATGAGGCAACGGCAATGATAATTTTTCCGCCATTGTAGTATAAAAATCTTGTTTTAATGGATGAATCGGTGCAACTAAATTATAACGACGATGATGTGCCGGCGTTTCCAACAATAATTGAATTGCTCGTATACAATCCGTTAAATGAACTAAATTAACAGTCTGATTCGCACCTTGAATATTTTCTTTTCCGGAGAAATGATAAACCGGATGCCGATCTTCCCCGACTAAACCAGCAAAACGAATAATATCTACATCAATATCTTGCAAATCCCATAATCGTTGTTCAATTTCCAAAAGTGCTTTACCCACATCCGATGTCGGTTTCGGCAAATAATCCTCATCAAACACACCAGAAATCATTGGATATACAGAAGTTGAACTAATAAAAATAATATGCTGAACATTATGTAAAAGCGCCTCTGTCAATAAATTTTCAACACTCAAAATATAATTATTAAGATCAAAAAAGTATTCACTAGGAGGAATATTGATAACTAAACTGCCAACATCTAATAAAGCTTCAAAATCATCAGGATCCGCATTAATAGCCGGAGTTAACTCAAGTTGATAACACTCAATACGCTGTAATCGCATATGTTCTGAGCCTTCGTGTGTCCTTTTACTACCTTTTACTAGCCACCCTAAACTTTGTAAATAACGCCCCAATGGAAATCCTAACCAACCTAACCCTATAATAGCAACACTTCTCATTTCATTCCTATTTTTCATTTACTCTTTCCTTCATAAAAAACATATCCTATTTAATGTCCATTACAAAGTCAAAAAGATAAATCAATAAAAAAGATTATTCACTAAAAAAATTGAGCATATAAACAAAATAAATCTAATTAATTACATAAAAAACACCAATATTAAATAAGAAACATTAATTTTTAAAATATAAAATAACCACACAAAAACAAAAGATTTTTTACAAAAAATAGCTAATAAATTTTATTTATTGATTTTACTTTCATACAAGTAATGTATAAAATCCACAAAATTTTTTAGGGTATAATTATATGAAAAAACATTTTTTAGCATTAAGCGTTTCTCTTGCATTAGCAACTAATGCATATAGTGTAGGAATGCCAGAAAAACTGATTATTTTTGGAGACAGTCTTAGCGATAACGGTAATATTCTTCGCTTTACTTATAACCAAGAAAATGTCTATAACGAATATCTAGCCAATTATTATGGCTATAGTTCTCCTCGACACGATGGAAATTTTTTAACCAAAAGAAATCAAGATGGACCTAATTATGCATTAGGCGGAGCTGTTGCTAATGATTATCTTGGTGGATTGCAGGGGGCTTTATCACCAAAATTAAGCGATGAAATCAATAATTATCTAGGAAGTCGTCGCAATACTCAAAATCAAGATTATAAATATATTTTTTGGATTGGTGGCAATGATCTCCGTTTAGCCGATGATGATATTAGTTTAGGTGATCCTAATATTTCAACAGACCAAAGCCAAAACAAAAAAATTCAAGGTAGTATTGAAGCCGTAGAAACACAATTAAAAAAATTATTGATCAATGGGAAGGCTAAGTTTGTAATTGTGCCAAATGCACCAAATATTGCGAACACCCCAAATTTTACTAACAATTTTCTTTCTGATGGGCGCATTTACTTTGACGGTTGGAAATCATTGCTTGGTGGGCGCAAATTTCTTGGTTTCGGTTGGATCAATAAAGATGACGTTATCCGTTTTTTAGATGATCAAAATAATCACGGTCGTCCAGCAAAAGACGTTATTTACGATGCTTTTGAATTTGTTTTGCGTAAGCATTATAACATCCCTCAAGGTAAGCCATTAACTAGTGCCGCCTTTCAAGAATTGCAACAATGGAAAAGACAATTTGAGCGTGTATATAAAGCAGAAACGTCTTTGGTAAATACATTTAATCAAGGTGTTGATAAAGTAATAGAAAACTTAAAAGCTCAGCATCCTGATGTTACTTTCATCCGCCCAAATATCCAATTATTACTAGATGAGGTAATGTCTCACTATACTGAATTTGGCTTTAATAATGTTTCCGGTTCTGCTGCAAATCCTTTTACCAGTGCAGTAGTTGGTTGGGGAGCTGGAAAAGGGCGTGTTGCGGCTTTTGAACCAATAGACGGGCAAAAAGGTGTTAAAGATAAAAATTATCTTTGGGGGAAAGGTTACCAATTCGTTTTTGCTGATCAATTTCATCCTTCACCAAAAACACATCGTATGATCGCAGATTATATTATGTCGTTACTAGAATCTGAGAGTGGAGATCCAACCGATTTAACAGTAAGACGTGTAAGCACCACACCATTTAATAGCACAGCTAATAATATTTACCATTCTGCTGAAGGCGATGGTGTTTTCCATGTTGATATGCATAGTAATGATATTAACAAATCAAACCTCAATATTTTTAATGACGGTCGCGCTTTATTCGCCAGTAATGGTGGCACAATCCAATTAACTAATACAAATATCACCTCTCAAGGGCGTTTAGGTGGAATTATCAATGCAGAATTAGGGGGTAAAATTTATCTTACTAATGGTCATATTGATATTTATCGTACTAACCCTTATGTTGCCCCTTTCGGTGTAATGGTTAATGGACAAAGCTCAGAAGTTGAATTAAATAAAATCAAGTTGAATACCTTTGGTAAGGAAACGACTGCAATAACGGTTGGTAATAAAGCAACTTTACGCTTACAAGACAGCCAAGTAAAAACCAATGGTATCGGTGCAAATGTTTTGAACTTATGGGATAGCACCGCAACAATCATCAATTCAACACTGAATACAGAAAGTGAAGGTGCAAGTGCAATTCGTGTTTTTGCTAATGACGAAGGTAATCTTTTATCTCAATTGATGATGAAAGGCAGTACAATTTCAGCAGAACACTATGCGATTAAAGTAGCAAAAAATGCGACTAAGAATTTGCCGGTGTTTGAAGCTTCAATCAATAATTCTGTCATCAATGGCGGAATATATACTGAGAAAAATGCAAAATCCTATTTCACAATTGATAATAATAGCCAATGGAATATGTCTAAAAATTCCAGTGTTTATCAGTTAAATTTAAGCGATTCCAGTCTTAACTTATCGCAAACTACAGACACTTGGCAGCCAAAAACTTTGGAAATCTATGAAGGTTTAATTGCTCAAAATGCACGAATCACATTAGGAACAGATTTAGGTAATGATAATAGCCAAACAGATAAAATCTCTGTTAGCGGTGATAGTATCATTAATGGTAATTTGCAGATTGAAAAACGTTATTCATCTTTAGGTGCAAAAACCCAGTTTGGGATTAAAATTATCGATCTGAATGCTAATAAAGTTAATATTGGTAATCTAACATTAGCTAATGATGTTACAGCAGGGCTTTATCAATATGTTTTATCTCACGGCGGTGTAGGGGCTGATGATCAAAGCGATTACTATTTAACATCAACTTACATTAAGCAAGATAATAAAATTATCCCTGTTATTATTGCACCAACATTAGAAGAAACCACTCAGCCGGTAGAAAAACCGGTTGTGCCTGCTGAAGTGATCGCTAAAAATGAACAAGCTGTGCCTGCTGAAGTGATCGCTAAAGATGAACAAGCTGTGCCTACATTAGCAGAAACTGCTCAGCCGGTAGAAGAACCAGTTGTACCTGCCGTAGTCATCGCTAAAAATGAACAAGCTGTGCCTGCATTAGCGGAAACCGTTCAGCCGGTAGAAAAAACGGTTGTACCTGCCGTAGTCATCGCTAAAAATGAACAAGCTGTGCCTGCATTAGCAGAAACCGTTCAGCCGGTAGAAAAACCGGTTGTACCTGCCGAAGTCATCGCTAAAAATGAACAAGCTGTGCCTGCATTAGCAGAAACTGTTCAGCCGGTAGAAGAACCCGTTATGCCTGCTGAAGTGATCGCTAAAGATGAACAAGCTGCGCCTTCATTAGCAGAAATTGCTCAGCCGGTAGAAAAACCAGTTATGCCTGCTGAAGTGATCGCTAAAAATGAACAGGCTACTCCTTCATTAGCAGAAACCGCTCAGCCGGTAGAAGAACCAGTTGTACCTGCCGTAGTCATCGCTAAAAATGAACAAGCTGTGCCTGCATTAGCAGAAACCGTTCAGCCGGTAGAAGAACCAGTTATACCTGCCGTAGTCATCGCTAAAAATGAACAAGCTGTGCCTGCATTAGCGGAAACCGTTCAGCCGGTAGAAAAACCTGTTGTACCTGCCGAAGTGATCGCTAAAAATGAACAGGCTACTCCTTCATTAGCAGAAACTGCTCAGCCGGTAGAAGAACCAGTTGTACCTGCCGTAGTCATCGCTAAAAATGAACAAGCTGTGCCTTCATTAGCAGAAACCGCTCAGCCGGTAGAAGAACCAGCTGTGCCTGCTGAAGTGATCGCTAAAGATGAACAAGCTGTGCCTGCATTAGCAGAAACCGCTCAGCCGGTAGAAAAACCGATTGTGCCTGCTGAAGTGATCGCTAAAGATAAACAAGCTGTGCCTTCATTAGCAGAAACCACTCAGCCGGTAGAAAAACCGATTGTGTCTGCCGCAGTAAACACGCAATCAGTACCAACCAGTTCAGGACAAGGTGAATTAACAGTAAATAAACTAACTAAAACTCAAGAATTAAACGAATCTAACGAATTAAATAATTCAACAGATATTGTTAAAAAACGAGCTAAACGCCATATTAATGATTCAGAAGCTACATTATTAGCAACAAATAATCTATATCAAGACACTCCTGTAGTAACTGCACAAAATGGTACTACTGCCCCTGCAAGTAAAGCAGCTGAAGTTCAACAAGACGAATCTAATGAATCAAATAGTTCAACAAATCTTGATGATAGTACAGCTGCTACAAATAAAACTGCTAAACAAACTCCTCAATCAACAGCTGATAATAGTAAAACGGTTTTACCAACCTCAATAACAAACGGTACACCGATAAATCGTTTATTAAATGCTGATGCGTCTTTAATTGCCGCATTACCTTATATCAGTAGTTATGTAGGTCAGTTACACCTTGATTATTCCAGAAGAAATCCAAATACTCCTCTTTGGAGTCAAACCAGTAATTTAGATTATTGGGTAAATATGGCATATGCACATAATGATGTGAAAGGTAAAGCGTTTTTGAACATCAAACAAAATAGTCAAATTTTGGCTATTGGTAAAGATTTAGTAAGTAATACCGATAATTTAATTGGTATCTCAGCAACTTATTCAAAAACAACTAGTAATGTCAAAAATGAAATTAATGAACATCTTAACCTTAACCCGTATGTAGGTAAAGTTACCTCAGAAATGGTTTCGGCTAATGGTTATTTTGCACACAACTGGAATAATTGGTATGCTCAAGCAATTATCAGTGCGGGGCGTGTAATTCACGATTTCAAAAATAAAGATAAAATACGTTATAAACAAAATGGATATATTTTAGCGAGTGAACAAAATATTGGTTATCGTTATCCGTTTAATCAAGATTTAACACTTTATGCAGATCTTGGGTTACAAGAAAGCTATCACCGCTATAGCGCGATTTCAGTAAAAGATATCAATGTTGACGCTGTCAGAGAAAGTCAGGTTAATGCCTTAATCAATCTGGGCGCTGATTATCGAGTAGCAAATTTCGCTTTATCATCTAATATTAGATTGATCAAGAATTTACGTGATTTCGATCACCTCATTATGAATAATGAATGGATTGAAGATAAATTTGTTAAAGATAGTGCTGCACTCTCTGCAAATGCAAGATATTATTTCACAGATAATATTTCAACCTTTATTAATTTAGAGTATTTGCGTTCTTTAACTAAAGAACAAAAATTGAGAAGAATGAATTACCAAGTGGGTATGAGTATTCAATTCTAAAAATAAAGACAAGAAATTGAAATAATTCATTAAGCTACTAATAAAGGTCTAGATAAAAACTAGACCTTTATTCTAAAAGCAAATCTACAATAAAAAATCATAGATTGACTAACTGCATAACTGAATTTTATCTTAAAATTCGCTGATTAATGCGCTTGATCCCAATTATCCCCAAAATTAACATCAACAATGAGAGGAACACTTAATTTAACGGCATTTTCCATCATATCCTTGATAATTTTTTCATAGTATTCGACTTTATCCTCTTTGACTTCAAAGACTAATTCATCGTGTACCTGCATAATCATTCGAATATCGTTTTTATCGGCAATAAAGCGATCAATATCGATCATCGCTTTTTTGATAATATCGGCGGCAGTACCCTGCATCGGTGCATTGATTGCCACTCGTTCAGCTGCTTTACGACGCATTCCATTGCTTGATTTTAATTCAGGTAAATAAAGCCGTCGTCCCAGCAATGTTTCAACATATCCTTGTTGTTTTGCTTTCTCTTGAATATCACTCATAAACTGTTTAACGGCAGGATAACGATGGAAATAACGATCTATATAGATCTGAGCCTCATTACGAGGAATTTGTAATTGACGTGCCAATCCAAATGCACTCATCCCATAAATTAAGCCAAAATTGATCGCTTTAGCACGATAACGTTGTTGTGAAGTAACTTGTTCCAGCGGAACATCAAACACTTCAGCAGCAGTAGAGCGATGCACATCCAAACCGTGAGAAAAAGCATAAGCCAAACCGGCATCTCCAGAAAGATGTGCCATAATTCTTAACTCAATTTGTGAATAGTCTGCAGCGACCACTTTAAATCCTTTTTCGGCAATAAATGCCTGACGGATTTTTCTGCCCTCTTCACTACGGGTCGGAATATTCTGTAAATTCGGATCGGATGATGATAAACGACCTGTAATAGTAACTGCTTGATGATAAGAAGTATGCACACGACCGGTATCCGGATCGATCATTTGTGGTAGTTTATCCGTATAAGTAGACTTCAATTTACTGAAACCTCGATGCTCTACTAATAATTTCGGCAATTCGTGTTCATATGCTAACTCTTCTAGCACCTCTTCATTCGTTGACGGCGCACCTTTAGGCGTTTTCTTTAACACTGGTAAACCGAGTTTTTCAAACAGAATTTCTTGTAGCTGTTTAGTTGAAGCCAAATTAAATGTTTGTCCGGCAAGTTGATGTGCTTGCTGTTCCAATTGGATAAGTCTAGCACTGATTTCCTGCGACTGCTGATAAAGCAGATCACTGTCAATCAAGACACCGTTACGTTCCATTCGTGCTAAAACTTGAGAAAGGGGCAATTCCACTTCAGTAAAAAGTTTAACTAAACTTGGTATTTGATTAAGTTGCGACCACAAAGCCTGATGCAATTTAAAGGTAACATCTGCATCTTCCGCTGCATATTCAGCAGCTTTGTCAATTGTGATCTGATCAAACGTAAGTTGCCCTTTACCTTTACCTGCCAAGTCTTCAAAATGAATAGTATCGTGATGTAAAAAACGTTTTGCCAAATTATCCATATTATGGCGACCGGTGCTATCCAAAATATAGGATTCCAACATTGTGTCATAAACAACGCCCTGTAATGTAACACCGTGTCTGGCAAGAATGGTCAAATCATATTTTAAATTTTGACCGACTTTCTTAATATTCGGATCTTCTAAAATCGTTTTTAACTCAGCTAAAACCTGATCCCAGCTAAGCTGTTTCGGGCAGTCAAGATAATGATGTTGTAGTGGTAAATAGGCAGCATCACCATTTTCTAATGCAAAAGATAAACCAACTAATTTTGCCTGCATATAATTCAAACTATTAGTTTCAGTATCTATCGCAAACAGTGTTGCTTTGCTTAATTTTTCACGCCACTGTGCTAACTGTTCTTCCGTTAAAATAGTTTGATAACGACTACGATCAATTTTGGCTGAAAAAGGCTGAATCTCACGACTCGGCGTTGCTTTTACTACCTTAACATTTTGCAATGAAGACACTGTATTTTCATTTAAAATTTCATTTAACCAACGTTTAAAATCATAACGTGCATAATATTCAATTAATTGATCACGGTTTTCACTTTGCAAGGTGAGTTGTTCAAAAGTAACTTCCAACGGTACATCTGTTTTTATGGTTGCCAATTTATAGGAAAGATCCGCATCTTCTTTGCCGGCAACAAGTTTATCAGCCAATTTTTTTGCGCCACGAATCGGTAAATCAGCAATTCTATCTAATTGTGAATAAATATCAGCAATACCACCAAGCCCTTGCAACAATGCAACAGCCGTTTTATTACCAACACTTGGAACACCGGGAATATTATCCGAACTGTCACCCATTAATGCCAATAAATCAATGATTAATTCTGGCGGTACTGAATATTTTTCAATAACTCCCTCACGATCCAATAAAGTGTTAGTCATTGTATTGATCAGCATAATTTTATCATCGACTAATTGAGCCATATCTTTATCACCGGTACTGATCAATACATTACGCCCTGCTTTGGAAGCCTGCTTAGCTAATGTACCAATTACATCATCCGCTTCAACGCCTTCAACAATCAACAAAGGCAATCCCAACGCTTCAATCATTTGATGAAGAGGTTGGATTTGCTGGCGTAAATCTTCCGGCATCGGTGGACGGTGTGATTTGTATTGTTCAAACATTTCATCACGGAAAGTTTTCCCTTTTGCATCAAATACCACTGCGATATGTGTCGGATTAACCTCTTTTAAGAGGCTTTTCAACATATTTAATACGCCATACATTGCGCCGGTCGGTTCTCCGGCGGAATTGGATAATCCTAAACGAAAATTGGCGTGATAGGCACGATATAAATAAGATGAACCGTCAACAAGGACAAATGGATTTTCTGCGATTTGCGGCATAACTTTCTCGATTTGATTTAATGAATAGATAATATTTTTATAAAAGGGTCATTCTAAGCAGTGAAAATGAAATTGCAACCGGAAACCAAATAAAAAGAGCCCGTTTTTTGGCGGACTCTTAGTTGGGGTTGATTGAGAAAAATTACTTGTTCAATTTTGCTTTGTAAGTTGGATTCATTAAGTTTTCAACAGAAAGAATATCATTTAATTGTTCTTCAGTAAGTAAACCTAATTCCAACACCACTTCTTTTACACCTTTGCCGGTTTTCGCACAGATTTTTCCGACTTTATCACCGTTATGGTGTCCGATAAATGGATTGAGGTAAGTCACGATACCAATTGAATTAAAGACATAATTTTCACAAATTTCTTTATTTACGGTAATGCCATCAATACATTTATCTCTCAAGTTAACGCAAGCGTTGGTAAGAATACTGATAGATTCAAACATCGCTTGACCGATAACCGGTTCCATTACGTTAAGTTGTAATTGACCGGCTTCAGCTGCCATAGTGACAGTAATATCGTTACCCATTACTTTGAAGCAAACTTGATTAACTACTTCAGGCACAACCGGATTAACTTTCGCCGGCATAATGGAAGAGCCTGCTTGTAATTCAGGTAAATTAATTTCATTTAAGCCTGCACGAGGGCCGGAAGAGAGCAAACGCAAGTCGTTACATACTTTAGAAATTTTAACCGCAGTACGTTTTAACGCACCGTGAACCATAACATAAGCACCACAGTCAGAAGTTGCTTCAATTAAATTTTCTGCTTTGACACAAGGCAAACCAGTTACTTTTGCTAAATTCTGCACAACTAAATCAGTATAGCCTTGAGGTGTATTCAATGCTGTACCGATAGCTGTTGCCCCAAGATTAACTTCCAACAATAATGCAGCAGTTTTTAATAAATTCTTAATTTCTTCATCAATTAACACTGCAAATGCTTTGAACTCCTGACCGACAGTCATTGGAACAGCATCCTGTAATTGAGTACGCCCCATTTTTAAAATATTGGAAAATTCGTTTGCTTTATTTTGGAAACCATCGTGTAAATATTGTAGTTTCTCCACTAATTTTAAAATGCTGTTATACACTGCAATACGGAATCCTGTTGGATAAGTATCATTAGTTGATTGGCTAGCATTGACGTGATCCATCGGGTCTAAGAATTGATACTCACCTTTTTTATGACCAAGGATTTCAAGTGCGATATTGGCAACAACTTCGTTAGTATTCATATTAACGGAAGTTCCTGCTCCGCCCTGATAAATATCAGACGGGAATTGATCCATACATTTTCCAGTAGTCAAAATTTCATCACAAGCTGCAACAATTGCATCAGCAATATTTTGTGGAATAGCACCAAGTTCACCATTAGTCATTGCAGTAGCTTTTTTCACCATTACCATTCCACGTACAAATTCAGGCACATCAGAAATAGTATTATTAGAAATATTGAAATTTTCGATAGCCCGAAGGGTATGAATTCCCCAATATACATCAGCTGGAATTTCTCTTTCACCAAGTAGGTCAACTTCTTTACGGAATTCGCTCATAAAACACCTCAAATTATTTATTTTTAATAAAAATCAAATTGATAACTAAAGAAAAATCTTTTTTTATCAATCTCTGTCAATCTATTTTTCGCGTATTATAAAAGTTGTTTTTATGAAATTTTGTGATGTGGATCATAAAATTTAAATGAGCAAATAGGAGTTATTTTTATTTAATTTATTAGTTTTTTTTATAGATTAAGAATAAGAAAAAATTTTTAATTTCCCTCTTGAAAGTGTCTTTGTGATCCCCATTTCTACAAACGTTCAACAAACTGGGTAAGATACCTAAAAATCAATTTTCGCTAAAATGTATAGGAGTACTTTTATGAATATTCGTCCATTACACGATCGTGTAATCTTAAAACGTGAAGAAGTAGAAACTAAATCAGCTGGCGGCATCGTTTTAACTGGTTCTGCTGCACAAAAATCCACTAGAGGAAAAGTGTTGGCAGTTGGTAAAGGTCGCATCTTAGAAAATGGTCAAGTACAACCGCTTGATGTAAAAGTTGGTGATGTTGTGATTTTTAACGATGGCTATGGCGTAAAATCAGAAAAAATTGATGGTGAAGAACTATTAATCATCTCTGAAAATGATATTTTGGCAATTGTAGAATAATAAAAGAAGGAATATAAAATGGCAGCAAAAGATGTAAGATTTGGTAATGATGCACGCGTAAAAATGCTTAACGGTGTTAACGTATTAGCTGATGCAGTAAAAGTAACATTAGGTCCTAAAGGTCGTAACGTTGTATTAGATAAATCTTTTGGAGCACCAACTATTACTAAAGACGGTGTATCTGTAGCTCGTGAAATTGAATTAGAAGATAAATTTGAAAATATGGGTGCACAAATGGTTAAAGAAGTTGCATCCAAAGCTAATGATGCAGCTGGTGACGGTACAACAACAGCAACCGTTTTAGCACAAGCTATTGTAAATGAAGGTTTAAAAGCAGTTGCAGCTGGAATGAATCCTATGGATTTAAAACGCGGTATTGATAAAGCCGTTGCAGAAGTGGTTGCTGAATTAAAAAATCTTTCTAAACCTTGCGAAACATCAAAAGAAATTGAACAAGTAGGTACAATTTCAGCCAACTCTGACAGCGTTGTCGGTAAAATTATCGCTCAAGCAATGGAAAAAGTAGGTAAAGAAGGTGTTATTACTGTTGAAGATGGTACTGGATTGGAAGATGAACTTGCTGTAGTTGAAGGTATGCAATTTGATCGTGGTTATCTTTCACCATATTTCATTAACAAACCAGAAACCGGAACAGTTGAATTAGATTCACCATATATTCTATTAGTAGATAAAAAAATCTCTAATATCCGTGAATTATTACCAGTGCTTGAAGCTGTAGCAAAAGCAGGAAAACCATTATTAATTGTTGCTGAAGATGTTGAAGGTGAAGCATTAGCAACTTTAGTTGTAAATACTATGCGTGGTATTGTAAAAGTTGCTGCTGTGAAAGCTCCTGGTTTCGGAGATCGTCGTAAAGCGATGTTACAAGATATTGCGATCTTAACTGCTGGTACAGTCATTTCTGAAGAAATTGGTATGGAATTAGAAAAAGCAACCTTAGAAGATCTTGGTCAAGCCAAACGTGTTGTGATTTCTAAAGACAATACTACTATCATTGACGGTGTTGGTGATGAAGCACAAATTCAAGGTCGTGTAGCACAAATTCGTCAACAAATTGAAGAATCTACTTCTGATTATGATAAAGAAAAACTTCAAGAGCGTGTTGCTAAATTAGCAGGCGGTGTAGCTGTAATTAAAGTTGGTGCGGCAACAGAAGTTGAAATGAAAGAGAAAAAAGCACGTGTTGAAGATGCGTTACACGCAACTCGTGCAGCCGTTGAAGAAGGTGTTGTTGCAGGAGGCGGTGTAGCCTTAATTCGTGCAGCAAATAAAGTTGCCGGATTAGTAGGTGAAAACGAAGATCAAAATGTAGGTATTAAACTTGCATTACGTGCAATGGAAGCACCTCTTCGTCAAATCGTAACTAATGCAGGTGAAGAAGCTTCTGTTGTTGCAAGTAAAGTAAAATCTGGCGAAGGTAACTTCGGTTATAACGCCGGTGCAGAAGTATATGGTGATATGTTGGAAATGGGAATTCTAGATCCAACTAAAGTAACACGTTCTGCCTTACAATTTGCTTCATCAATTGCGGGATTAATGATCACTACTGAATGTATGGTGACAGAACTTCCTAAAGATGAAAAAGCAGATTTAGGTGCTGCCGGAATGGGCGGTATGGGTGGAATGGGCGGTATGATGTAATCGCTTGTCAACCTAATTAATGTTCCATCAAAATGCCGACTTAATGTCGGCATTTTTATATGGATTAATCAAATTTAACTTCCGTAATATATTCACTGTCTAACGTAGCAATCGGTAAGTTTGATCCCTGCCAAGCCCGAACAACCTGCACTTTCATTAAATCTAAGGTATCCAATCCCGGTGTTGTACTTGGAGTATATTGTTGAGCAATCCGAGCAAGTTGAGTTAACCCAAAACTAGATTCAATACTTGAACTAATCACAGCAATTAGACCTTGTTGATGAGCTTGTTCAATCAAACGAATACATTTTTCTAAAGAGCCGACTAATGTTGGTTTTATCACAATTGCCACCACCCCTTCTTGTGATTGCACTACAAAATCAGGCTCTCTTACCGTTTCATCCCAAGCTATCGCAATACCGGTATCCTGTGCAAACTGCAAACTTTCCTCCGGCGTTTTGCAAGGCTCTTCTAAAAATTGAATACGGTTACGATGTTTCGGTTTAACATATTTTGCAAACATTGCGGCTTTTGCAGGAGTCCAAGAGCGATTTGCGTCCAATCGCAATTTAAGATCAGGAATAGCTTCTAAAAACATATCTGTAATTAGCCCATCTCGATTTGCCTCGTACAATCCCACTTTAATTTTGGCAATTTTTTCACCAGAAAGCTGATCCAACTCAGCATATAGCTCATCAGGATCGCCATAACAAAGCGGCGCAGTTTTAAAATTACCTTGAGCAGTTAATTTATTTTGCATCTCTGCCAAAGCACAGCTTAAGCCGAAAGCAACTGACGGATAACAAGATTCAAGTGACAATTTTTCATTTTTACTACGAGCTAAATCCCAAGATTTCAGCCAATCAATGGTTTGCTGCTGTGCCTGCTCTATAGTTTCTTGGCTAAATTCCGGCAACGGTGCAATTTCTCCCCAGCCCTCTTTATCATTACATCTAATTTGTACCAATAAACCTTCTCGTTGTTTCAAAAAACGGTTACGTAATACCACTTGGGAATCCATTGGAATTTGATAACGGTAAAGTTTATAGTGTCGTTCTGTCATAATACTTAATCCCTTTTAGTAAAAAATATCTTTCGGCAAAGAGTATAACATCACCAGACAAAGGAAAATATATTATCTTTTTTGCATTTTAATGTAGATCGCAATACACTTACGCCCGTTTAAATTTATAAAAGAAAAAGAGATAAATTATGAGAGTGTCCGACTTTTATTTTGACTTACCCGATGAACTCATTGCTCGTTATCCACAAAAGGAACGTAGTGCGAGCCGTTTATTAAAACTTGACGGTAATAGTGGTGAATTTTCACACCATCATTTTAAAGATGTATTAGATTTTGTGAATGAAGGTGATCTTTTAGTTTTTAATAATACTCGCGTTATTCCAGCAAGGATGTACGGGCGAAAAAGTAGCGGTGGCAAGGTAGAAGTGCTTATTGAAAGAGTGCTTGATCAAAAAAGCTGCCTTGCTCACATAAGAGCCTCAAAAGCACCGAAAGAGGGTAGCGAAATCATTTTAGGCGAGGATAAATTAGGTGAAGGAAAAGGGATTCGAGCAATTATGATCGGACGTTCGGATGCGCTTTTTCATTTACAGTTTGATATTGAAAGCGATCTTTTGGATATATTACAACAAATCGGACATATTCCATTACCACCATATATTGATCGTCCAGATGAAGATGCCGATCAAGAACGTTATCAAACGGTTTATAGTAAAATACCTGGTGCTGTCGCAGCACCAACTGCCGGATTACACTTTGATGAAGCATTATTGAATGCCTTAAAAGCAAAAGGTGTAAAAATGGCTTTTGTAACATTGCACGTTGGGGCAGGAACCTTCCAGCCAGTACGTGTTGAAAATATCGAACAGCATCATATGCACGCCGAATATGCAGAAGTGCCACAATCAGTCGTTGATGCAGTATTAGCTACTAAAGTAGCTGGCAAACGTGTTATTGCAGTAGGCACAACTTCTGTTCGTTCATTAGAAAGTGCCGCATTAGCAGCGGAAGAAAAACAGAGCAAACAATTAATTGACCCCTTTTTTGCTGATACCACCATTTTCCTTTATCCTGGCAAAAAATTTCGTGTTGTTGATGCCCTGATTACTAATTTTCATTTACCGGAATCAACCCTCATTATGCTTGTTTCCGCTTTTGCTGGTTACGATAATATTATGCGAGCTTATCGTAGTGCAGTAGAAAATCGTTATCGCTTTTTTAGCTATGGCGATGCAATGTTTTTGATTAAAAAACAATCATAATTTTTAATCAATCTTTAAAAATGCGTACAAGTTTACGCGATGATTTAAACCTCGAACTGTTTATTCGTTGATGGAGAAAATATGAAATATCAATTAAAAAATACTGACGGTCGTGCCAGACGTGGTGAACTGACGTTTGAGCGTCCTCAAGGAACCTTTACGGTACAAACGCCTGCATTTATGCCGGTAGGAACTTACGGCACAGTAAAAGGAATGACACCGGAAGAAGTGCGAGAAACTGGTGCAGAAATTTTATTAGGAAACACCTTCCATTTATGGTTGCGTCCTGGGCAAGAAATTATGCGTAAACACGGCGATTTACACGATTTTATGCAATGGCACCGTCCAATTCTTACTGACAGTGGCGGTTTCCAAGTATTCAGTTTAGGTAAATTACGCAAAATTACAGAAGAGGGCGTAAAATTCCAAAACCCAATTAATGGAGAACGCATTTTCTTATCTCCAGAAAAATCAATGGAAATCCAATACGATCTTGGTTCTGATATTGTAATGATTTTTGATGAATGCACACCTTACCCATCAACTTTTGAGTATGCAAAAAACTCAATGGAATTATCTTTACGCTGGGCAAAACGTTGTCGTGTTCATTTTGACAAATTAGGCAATAAAAATGCGTTATTTGGCATTATTCAAGGTGGCGTACACGAAAATTTACGACAAATTTCATTAGATGGTTTGTTAGAGATTGGTTTTGACGGCTATGCAGTCGGTGGGTTGGCTGTGGGAGAACCGAAAGAGGATATGCACCGTATTTTAGAATATATTTGTCCAAAAATCCCTCAAGATAAACCACGCTATCTTATGGGAGTCGGCAAGCCGGAGGATCTTGTTGAAGGGGTAAGACGCGGTATTGATATGTTTGACTGTGTAATGCCAACTCGCAATGCACGCAATGGGCATTTATTTGTTACTGACGGTGTCGTTAAAATTAGGAATGCTAAATATCGTGATGACACTTCCACACTTGATCCAGAATGTGATTGCTACACTTGCCGGCATTACACAAAATCTTATCTACACCATTTGGACAAATGTGGTGAAATTTTAGGTGCAAGATTAAACACTATTCATAATTTACGCTATTATCAACGTTTAATGGCACAAATTCGCCAAGCGATTGAAGAACAGCGTTTTGAAGCATTTGTCAAAACTTTTTATGAAAGAATGGGGAAACCTGTTCCGCCATTAAACACTTCATATTAGAAATGCTTAGAGTTAATCCTTATTTTGTTTGATTAATACTTTCCAATAAAAAACTACCCCACAATAAAGTGGGGTAGTTTTTATCAATTATAATAAATATTATAGATCAGCTTGGATGATATTTTCCCTGGTTGCACGGACATCTTATCATTTACTCTACGATAATAAACCTTATAAGTACGACTTACCAGCCCCGGCGATAATTGACTACTAAATTTGTAAAAGCCCTGTGTTGCTCCTGGTACCCCAAAAAAATCGCCATTTTTCGGCAAAGGCTTACTATAAACTAAAGGATTTTCATCCTCATCTTTCACAACTAATACCGTGTTCTTAGTCGTCGTCGTGCTGTCTGGTGTTAATAGTCCAACATTCATACCGTAATTTGAGGAATTATTTCCATCAGTAAAAATAATATAAGCGTTTTTCACACTTTGTTTAGGGCAATTAAGCCTAATATTAAAACTTTTACCGAATACTTCTCTATTCTCATTAAGTTCTTTTACAGTCACATCCTTTAGTTCAATCATTTGGTCTTTATTACCTACAATCGAGCAAGTTCGGGCAAATTGAAACTCAAATTCCTTCGCAGCTTTAACTATTAAAAAAGTAAAAGAATTATATTTGGAGTTCCATTCATCCTTGGAATAAGTATCATATTCCTTATTGACACATAGCATTGTTATTACTCCTAATGCGTCTCCTTGTTTTATTTTAATAGCTTTTGGAGTGTCACTATATAACCAATTATTTTTTAGTTTAAATCTGAAACTAAGATCTAGTGAATTTCCACGTTTTGTAGATATTAATTGATGAACTCTATCTTTAATGATTGGCAGCTCATTTACGGTAATTACTTCTTTTTCAAAAAACTCATTCTTATCCATCAACGTGTCATAATATTTAAATTCTATCCAAAAATTTTTATATTGTGCTGGGTCTGCTATTTTTGGGTCATTAATATTTCTACAATATTCTTCACTAATTATTTCTCCTATATTTCCCTGATAAATTACTTCGTTATAAGATCCAGAAGAACGCATTTGAGGCATTAACCTCTTTTCTATCTCTTTTGATGGTAGACGAGTGGGACGACCAGAATCAGGTACCGTTATAGTCTGACCTTCAACAGTATATTTATATTCCTCTCCATACAATGGCTTTATCATAAACAATAAAATAATTAGCATAAAACCATAAATCATATTCCCTTTCATCATTTCCCCTTTTAATAAAATTGGCATTGTACTGGCACAATAACAGGCATTGTGTTATCGCTCTCTTGTGGCAGTTGATAATTGATATGGCAACGTGTTTCACCCCAAGAAAGTTTTAATTCACCACTTTCTGCAATGCCTCGAGTATAGATTGTGCCGCCTTGTGCCACCACACCGACTGATTGATTATTTTGATCAAACACTTCTGTACCTAATGGTGGCAAATCTTTTTCATCATTAGTTAATTCAAAGAAGACAACCGCACCTTGCTCTGTTTCAAAATTCACTAATATTGCTTGATTGGCACGCGGAATTACCGATTGTTCTGTGGCGGATAGCTCAACCGTGCTTGGTAGTGAATTTCCATCCAGCCCGACATAGTTCATTGCATAAGGTTCAATATAAGGCACAATACCGTTACCGAAGTAATCAATTTTATTACCTACCGAACCATTAATTAATGCCCCTTTTGCCCCTTTGGCGTGAATAATCGCAAAACTATCGCCTAAATCATTGGATAATGTAATGCCTTTTGGATGAGCCACCACCGCACCAGATGCACCGAATGATATTTGCTGACTGCCTTTATTATCACGGCTCCAAGAAGCACTAAGGCGTGCTTGTGGACTTGAGTAGTTATTGTTAAAGGAAATATTGCTGTTATCTTTCTGTTTGCTCACGGCAATATTGTAGTTATATTTGCCTTGTTCACCCAATGAGCCATATAACGAAGTTGAGGCGTAATAGCCATTTTCTTTATGATAATTAAGCGTTTGTGAAACATAGGCACTATTAACGCTATTACCTAACGGCAAGGATAATGACAAATAAACTCTTCTATCATTTTTGCCATTGCTTGTTTTCCCTTGAGAAAAGGAAAGGCTGTAATTAAGTTTTTTATAGCTATTACCATAACCAATTTGGTATTCATTGCGCTTTTCGTTGCTATCCCAATAGGTATAGGTGCTACCATTAACATAAATACTGCCCCAATTGTCTTTAAACACTTGGCTAACTGTCACTTGAAATTGGTTCTTTGGGCGATAATAGTATGACGACATATCAATCTCTTGTCTGTCAACAAAATCACGGTTATTCGCCAATATCGTATCTTGCAAACTGTAATACTTACGGGATAAATAGCGATATGCTGCCAATGTTACATTTGTATTGGTTGGTTCAATATGCGTGTTATAGCTAAAATAGAGGTTATATCCTTTATATTTCTGTTGTGAATTAACAATCTTGGCATTTGAAAATGTTGCATTCCCTGAAAATGCACCAATAGGCGTGTTAACAGCAACACCAATTAATTCTGAATGGTAATTTTTAGCCAATATCGCACCAAGGTTAAGTGTTACATTATTAGTTAAACCATATTGCCAAGTGGCTTGTGCAACATTATCTAAAGTTTCATTATCATAACGATAACGTCCCGCACTTAATTGATAGCGACTATAACCAGGGCGGATTAATTGTGCCGTGGCGGTGTATGGCACAGTAAATTTGCGTTTCTCGCCATTTGCTTCTAACACTTCCACTTCAAGATCACCGCCATAACCGGTTGGGAATAGGTCATCAATGGAGAAAGCTCCTGCAGGTACAGACACTTCTCGTAATAGATTACCGTTTTGTCGAACGCTAACAATCGCATTAGTATTGGCGACGCCTCGTATAACTGGTGCATAGTAACGTTCAGAGGTAGCCAGCATTCTATCATCAGATTCTAGCTGCACGCCTCGAATGGCGATACTGTCCATTAATCTGCCACTGGTGTAAAAATCCCCGATAGTAAATTGACCACGTAATAACGGAACATCGTGTTTAGCATAAGTTGCAATTCGTTGATAGCTCTGTTTTTGTTGATCAGTCCAAGTCTGAGAACCACGATGACGAAATGCCCAACCAAATAAATTAACACCTGCATCAATGCCCAAATAGGTTTGTTGAGCGTCTATATCTGAATATTTATAACGATAATGTGTAGCATCATAACGCACAAAAGCAACGGGCGTGCCATCTTGCCATTGTGCCGGTGAAATATAGCCTTGCGGACGTTGAGTGATTAATGCTTGAGCAATATTGACATCTAATCGCAATTGCCCCATATCAAAGTTCACTGTAGCTTCAGGCACCAGTTCAGAGAAAGAGTGACAATGCCCATTAATTGTTTTAGGCTTATCTGCAAACGCTTCACTTTTCAAATCTAACAAGGCAAGCAAATTTTCTGTTGCACATAATACAGAACGTTTTTGCTCAGGCATATCGCTATATTGAATGTTAATACGTCCAAGCAATTTCTCATTCAAATAAACATCTGCAATATATTCACCTGCCGGAACAGCATTCTCATAACTAAAGCGTTGAACATCAATATTTTTTTTGCTTTCACTGCCAAATAAAAAATCAGCGTCAAACTCCACATATTCATTCGCATAGGCATAACTAAACCAGCTATTTAACAAAATTAATGATAAATAGCTCAGTTTAAATTTTGTTGGTTTACTGAAAAATTTAGGTTTTATCATATTTATCATTAATGTTGCATAGTACTAGTGCCACTTGGAGTCGCACCATAATCGTTGATAACAGTCCAAGTTACGGTTGTTGCTGTCGCTGGAAGAGCTTTATTTAATTGAAAAGTCGCTTGTGAGAATGGTGCTATCATATTCGCACTCACAGTTTCTGCGGTACCAACTTTCACTTCAGGGTAAGTGATGTAATACGGAGTTGGATTATCCACAAGCAATTGTTTACCTTGCCCACGCCATTTTACTTGTGAATAGGCATCGCTCGGTGAAATGGTTAATTCCACAGGGCGGAAAAAGAGTTTAATACGGCTACGCAAGGCGATTTGTAAATAATTTTGACTTTGGTCTTTTGGTTTTGGCGGAATATCTAACACATTTAAATAGAAAATAGATTCACGGTCATTAGGCAACGATGCGCCAGTATAAGTAATACGCAATGTTTGCCCTTTATTTCCGTCAATACGAGAAATCGGTGGTGTAATCACAAATGGGGTTTTAATTGTTTCCGGTGCGGCTTTAGGGTCGCCATTGTCAATCCAAGCTTGAACTAAAGAAGGTTTTGTGCCGACATTCGTAAGTTGCACACTCACTGTTTTTTGATTAGAAGGATAAATCACACGAGTGCCGGTGATAACCACATTTGCTGAAACTGACATTGCCCACAAGGCGATGATGATAGTGAAAAAATATCTCAACATAAGCCCCTCTAATAAAACTCTCAATAAAACCATTAATAAAATGCAATAAAATAGATAAGTAAAGAATCGGGCAGGAAATCTGCCCGATAAGTGGAAAAAGATTATTCGTAATCAAGAGTGTATTTCACACTTGCTTTCACCTCTCCAGGTTCTACATTGGTAGACGTTGCAATGTACTGTGCTCTATATTTCAAAGTAGCACTGTTACCCGAGTAAGCAACTTTGTTCGCTCCTACCTGCACTGATTCCTTATCTGTAACTTTAATTGCTGTGCCATTATCGTGGAGCAATTGCACACCCACACCTGTAGCTGGTGAGTTAGTAGATATGTTTCTTAACCAACCGTCCCCATCTACTTTACTTGCTTCATTCTCAAAATATGCAAATACCTTAGTTATAGGTCCTTGTGATTTACTAAGTGCGCAGTTTTTTAACACAATCTCAAATTGCTTTGGTGCTGCTGTATCACCTTTATTTTTGAAATTTGCTACTTGAACAGTATCTAATTCTACGTCCTTATCTGCACCACCTTCAACAGTACAAGTCATATCTTTTACGTGTCCAGTGACATTAATATTACCAGTACTTACATCCGTTGAATCCGCCGCAAATGCACCTTGTGCTGATAAGCCCAAACCAACGGTAATTAAAGTTGTTAAAAGTTGTTTTTTCATTTTTGCAAATACTCCTTCAGGATTAAGTTAATTTACGTGAAAGTATACATAAGTTTCAGGGGGGGGGGGCAAGTAAATTTTAATCAATAAATGTAAATTTATACGTAAAGGTAGAGATATTTAAAAAACGCTTTTCAAACAAACTCAATATAATCAATATGTTAGCTTGTATAAACAGAAAATTTAATATCACTACCCCATTTTGCCGTAAACAATATAAATAAAGAAAAAAAGCAAAAAAGTTGAATTTGTGAATTAAATCAAAAATGAATTTTGATGCAAATAATGTGAAAATGATTTTAGGATGGTAATAATCTGCACTTTAATCTTGAGCAATTTGAGCTGAGATTAAAAATGCAGATTTATTTATTCTTATTGAATAATGTTATTTGCCACTGTCGCCATAGTTATTCAGCACACGTGCACTAGGGTCATTTACATTGCACCCTTCCCATTCTTTATTCGGCATCCAGAAACTTTTAATCCAATGGCTTTGTCCCGGATAGAATTTTTCAAAAATATCACGATATAAAAGGGACTCTTTAGTAAATGGTGTGCCATATGGATATTTTTGTTTTGCCTGTATTAATTCTTCATCACTATATCGGCTTTCAGCAAACGCTTTTAAGTGGTCAACCATCGAATGCCCTACTGCATCACTGAATGCCGCTTTTTCTCGATATAAAATGTTATCCGGCAGATAGTTTGTCCCTTCAAAGGCTTTGCGTAATAAATATTTCCCTTTGTTGTAAACATTCATTTTTTTCTCAGGGTTAATGCTCATTGCATAATCAACAAAATCAATATCACCAAATGGTACACGCGCTTCCAATGAGTTAGCAGCTAAACAGCGATCAGCCCGTAGTACATCATACATATATAATTCACGAATACGTTTTTGTGCTTCCTTTTGAAATTCTGCGGCATTCGGGGCAAAGTCAGTATATTTATAACCAAAAATTTCATCACTCACTTCACCAGTCAAAAGCACTTTTAAGTCTGTTTTTTCGTGAATATATTTACACACCAAATACATTCCAATACTGGCTCGAATGGTAGTAATATCCCAAGTTTCTAAATGCCAGATAACTTTTTCTAGTGATTCCAATACTTCATCTTTGCTCATAATGACTTCGGTATGTTCTGTACCAAGGTAATCAGCAACTTCTTTGGCATATTTTAAATCAATAGGATCAGTATCCATTCCAATGGCAAAAGTTTTAATGGGTTTATCTAAATAATTTTGTGCAATCGCACATACTAAAGAGGAGTCCAAGCCACCGCTTAATAAAAATCCGAGCGGCGCATCCGAATGCAAACGCTTAATCACTGCTGTTTCAAGTTTTGTTCGCAATGTTTGTGTGATGGTCTCTAGCGACTGATCACGAATAACTTTCGGATCGGCAATATCGTTGTAGCAAATAAATTCACCGTTTAAATAATAGTGTCCGGGTGGGAACGGTTGAATGTCACGACACCAGCCGATAAGCCCTTTCGCTTCGGAAGAGAATGCGATGCCGCCGCTCTCTTTATCAAAACCATAAAACATTGGGCGAATGCCGATGGGATCACGTCCGGCAATTAAATCTCCGGTGTGGCTGTCTTTTAATACCAACGCAAATTCCGCATCTAACATTTTCATCATCACATCCACACCGACACGTTGATAAAGTGGAATCAGCACTTCACAATCACTGCCAGATTGGAATTGGTAACTACTTGATAATAAAGATTTTAGTTCTTCGTAGTTATAAATTTCTCCGTTGCAGATTAAGGAAATGCCTTCATATTGAAAAGGCTGGTTCCCTTGTGAGCTTAAATCCATAATAGATAAGCGATGAAATCCCCAAGTTGCGTCAGCTGCATAGATAATCGCTTGATGATCCGGCCCTCGATGAAAAATATGATCAAAACTCTGTTTAAATGCACCGGATGTTTGTGCTGAAGATGAAAAAACGAATCCACACATACGAAAGTCCTCTTATTATTTTTTATATGTTGTTCATAGCTGCATATCATAGCATTAAATTAAAATTTATCTATCATTTTCGATGATTAGATAAAATTTTTTTATTATTTTCTCATAAAACTTTATATTTTATATAAAAAAGTTATATAAAATTTAGTAATCGTTTATTTTTAAATCATAAATTCTTTGTTAAAGCGTTTATCCTTATATTTTGCTATAGTAGCAAGCCAATTTGATAAGAGGAGTTAGTCAATGTTATCTTGCCCAAAATGTGAGAAAAAGGTAAATGAAGCGTTGGATTTTTGTCCGTTTTGCCAAACTGCATTACACGATGAAAATGCGAAAAAAATTTATCAGCAACGATTATCTCAAGATATAGAACATCGTCAGGCAATGAATAAGCAAAATGCAAAAGTGCAGTTTATTTGGTTTATTATTTTTTTAGTAGTGATTGGAGGATTATTGTGGTGGAAAAACTGATGGATATAAGAACAAGTGAGTATTGGTTATCTTGGTTAGAAAAAACAGCAATTACTGTTTCTGATTATGCATTGAACCTTGTGGTTTCGTTGCTTGTGATTTTAATTGCCCATTTTATTTCAGCGAAAATTAGAAGTTTCTATAAAAAACATATTGAACAACAGGGCAAAAATATCCATAACATTCATCTCTTTATTGCTTTTTCACTGCGTGTATTATGTTTGTTGACCGGCTATTTTATTGCCATTCATTTACTGGGTTTGGAAAGCGTTCTAACACAAGTGTTGGCGAGTGCCGGTGTGATTGGAATTGTGGTTGGTTTTGCTACAAAAGAAACTATCAGCAATTTCTTTTCTGGGATGTTGGTCAACGTGTTGGTGCCTTTCAAAGTGAAAGATTGGGTCAATATCAATGGACAATATGGTGTAGTGGAAAATGTCGGCACCTTTGTGACAACCTTATTAACGGTGGAAGGGCAACGTGTACATATTCCTAACCAATTAATTTATTCGCAGAATGTGGTGAATTATTCATCTTTGGGGAAAAGAATGGCGATAGTGTCCAGTGGCGTTTCCTATGGCGATGATCTCAATAAAGTGGAACAGGTAGCCTTGGATGAGTTGTCTAAAATATCGGGCATTATCGTGCAACAGCCTTATCAGCCGAGAATTTTCTTCACCGACATTGGTGCATCAACGTATGATTTCCAATTACAAGTTTGGATAGTGTTTTCCGATCACGATCAATATTTAGCGACAATGCATCAGGTGATTAAAGCAATTAAGGTTCGATTTGAGCAAGAGGATATTTCGATCGCCTATAATGTAACCACACTTGATTTTGGCGTTAAAGGTGGTGTGAATTTATACGATAACCCGTTATCGATTAAGTCATTAAATTAATCCTAGAAAGTAGAATAAACCCA
Source organism: Gallibacterium genomosp. 1 (assembly GCF_001678575.1). NCBI lineage: Bacteria > Pseudomonadati > Pseudomonadota > Gammaproteobacteria > Pasteurellales > Pasteurellaceae > Gallibacterium > Gallibacterium genomosp. 1. The sequence goes on along the minus strand of NZ_JTJP01000042.1, from coordinate 18,009 downwards.
GCACTAATAAAATACCACCGACTAATTCTAAAATGCCGCCAATTCCCAATAATGAGAAAACAGACAAGCCATCAAAAGCGGAAACGTGTGGGAGTGCAAATAATTTTGCACTGCCGTGTAATAAAAAAGTATAACCAGCAACAATACGTAATAAAGCTAAACCGTAATTGGTTAATGGTTGAGAGTTAGACATAAACTATCCTTTTTTAATTAAGTAGTGAAAACGTGAGTTAGTATATTGATTTCATAATCTGAAAACGATATGGTTTTTAGAAAAGTATTTTTTCTTAATAGGAAATGATAATGGACACTTTACAGAGTATGAAAGTATTTCGACAGATAGTCGAAAAAGGCAGTTTTAGCAAAGCCGCAGAACAGTTGAATCTCTCCACTTCGATGGTAAGCAAGCATTTATCAAATTTAGAGCATTATTTGCAGGCAAAATTATTGAATAGAACCAGCAGGCGTTTAAGTTTAACCGAAGTTGGTACAGATTATTATCAACGGTGTGTGGTGGCATTAGATGATCTTGAAGAGGCAAAACAGATAGCGAGTCAAGGAACGATCCATCCGCAAGGGACATTAAAAATCACTTTACCGGTTTGGTTTGCAACAAGGCGTTTCGCAGAATTTTTAGCCGAATATCAACATCGCTATCCTAAAGTCAATTTGCAGCTTTCGTTAGATAATCATCATACCGATTTGGTAGGTCAAGGTTTTGATTTGGCATTAAAAGTTACCGCACATCCAGCAGAAAATTTAATTGTAAAACCCTTAGCCAGCTTGCCGTTTTACTGGGTTGCCAGTCCTAAATATATTCAGCAGTTTGGACAATTGAATGAGCAGTCGTGGACGCAACATAAAGGTTTAATCCCAACTTATACACAAGTCGATCATCATTTTATTGATATTATCTCAAGCAATAATACCTTAATGTTGTATCAGTTGGCATTGGCAGCTCAAGGCATTGCTTATTTGCCTAGTTTCTTGTGCGAGGATGATTTAAAGCAAGGAGATCTGCAAATTGTGCCACATCCGGCAAACAGAAATCATACACTATATGCTGCTTATATGAATCGAGAATTTATGAGTGCGAAAGTACGCAGTTTTATTGATTTTATGGCAGAGAAGTTCCTGAGTTATCCGTTAAAACATTACGATTTTTAGCAAAGGTAGAAAGGAAAAGTGATGGGAAAATCCCATCACTTTTAAACAGTTAAGCTTCTAATGTTTTCGGTTTAATCATTGCATACAACACACCGGTAACAATACTACCAGCTGCAATAGCCACTAAATAAAGTAATACCGGCTGAATAGCACCCGGAATTGCAAGCACAAAAATACCTCCGTGTGGCGCCATAAGTTGTACACCGAATACCATTGATAATGCGCCGGTCAAAGCGCCGCCAATCATACAGCTTGGAATAACGCGCATTGGGTCACGAGCGGCGAACGGGATTGCCCCTTCAGAAATAAAGCATAAACCGAGAACAAAAGAGGCTTTACCTCCCTCCAATTCATTTGCATTGAATTTTTTGCGAGCAATAAAGGTGGCTATCCCCATACCTAATGCCGGCACCATACCCGCTGCCATTACAGCCGCCATAGGTAAGTAGGAAGCAGATGCTAATAGACCAACACCAAAAGTATAGGCAGCTTTATTTACAGGACCGCCCATATCAAAACACATCATTGCTCCAAGGATAATGCCAAGCACAACTGCACTGCCTGATTGCATTCCTTTCAAGAATTCAGTCATACTGTTCATTACCCAAGCTACCGGTTCACCAACGATATAAATCATAATTAAACCGACAAACAGAGTAGAGAGGAATGGAATAATCAAAATCGGTTTTAGGGCATTCATTGTTTGTGGCAATTTAACGTGATCATTGATCGCTTTAGCAATATAACCAGCTAAGAAACCGGAAATAATACCACCAATGAACCCAGCACCAAGCGAGCTTGCCAACATACCGCCAACAAGCCCCGGAGTAAGCCCCGGACGATCTGCAATAGAGTAAGCGATATAACCAGAAAGAATAGGGATCATTAAAGCAAATGCGCTGCCACCACCAATTTTCATCAATGCAGCCGCTAATGTACCTTCTTCTTTAAAAGCCTCGATACCAAATACAAAAGACAATGCAATGATAAGACCGCCAGCCACTACCATTGGTAACATATGAGAAACGCCAGTCATTAAGTGACTATAAACACCTTTTTTCTCGCCTTTTTCTTTCGTTTCAGTTTTTGTAGCAGCGCTATTATCCTGCTTATGATGATAAACTTTAGCTTCTTTAAAGGCCTTTTCAAATTCTTGAGCCGTTTTTTTCAATGCTAGACCTGTTGAAGTATGGTACATTTTTTTACCATCAAATTTGCTTAAATCTACATCAATATCGGTAGCGATAAAAGCAAGATCAGCTGCTGCCACATCTTCAGCAGAGATCAAATTATTAGCCCCAACCTGACCTCGAGTTTCAACTTTAACGTTCCATCCTTGTTTTTGACAATAAGTAGAAATCGCTTCTGCTGCCATAAATGTATGAGCTACGCCAGTAGGGCAAGCAGTAACTGCAACGATATTTAATGGACGATCACTCGCAACTGCTTCGGCTGGAACATCTGTTGGCGTTTGATAGTCATTTGCTGAAGTTAGTGCTTGCTGTAGAGTTTGTTCAGGAGCATTAAACGCCTGTTCAAAAGCTGTTAAAAATACTTTTTTACCAACAAGAACAGGATTATTTGGTAATTTATCGCCTAAAACTAATACAAGATCGGCATCTTGTATCTGTTCAACCAACTGGTGGTTTTGCTGATTAGCAATTTTACTAACCATTTGTTTTAACAAGTAAAGCGTTGCATTACCACGTTTTTCTTGTGCTAATAAAAAAATCTTCATAGATTATTCCTCAATTTTGGTGATTTTGACTTGGTCAATAAGTTGATTCAATGCTTGATGATCAGCAACACCAACATTACTTTGTGCAACTGCTAATGCGGAAACAGCAGAAGCGAAACGTAGCGTTTGTTCTTTTGAAAGCTGTTGTTCTGTGCCGTAAATTAAACCGGCAACCATTGAATCACCAGCGCCGACCGTACTTACCACATTAGTGCATTTTGGTGGTTGAGCCTGCAAAACACCTTCATCATTAATCCATAATGAACCTGCTGCCCCCATTGAAATAATAACATTAGCAATACCTTGCTTTTTCAACTGCTTAGCGGCATCAATAATTTCTGTTAATGAATTGAGCGGTTTACCAATCCAAGCTTCCAACTCACGATGATTTGGTTTTACTAGCCACGGATTTGCTTTTAAACCGGCAGTGAGAGCTTCATTGCTGCTGTCTAAAACGACTTTAGTATGCTGTCCAAGTTGTTGTAACCAAGCAGTAAATGCTTGTGGAGAAATGCCTTTAGGCAAACTACCACAGACAGCAACCAAATCGTAATCTTTAAAATCCTGTAGCGATTGTTCAACAAAACATTGCCAATCCTTTTCGGAAACTTGATAACCTAAGAAGTTTAAATCGGTTACATCCGCTTCAGTTTCAGTAACTTTAACGTTAATTCGAGTTTTTCCGGCAACACGTTGAAAACGATTATCTAACCCAAGTTGTTGAAAAAGTTGAATAAAATCGCCCTGATTCTCTTTCCCAAGAAATCCACTGACACTGACATCCAAATTGAGGTCGTGCAATACTTTAGCAACATTAATTCCTTTACCAGCCGGATAGATCCCTAAGGTTTCAACAGTATTCACTTCACCAAGTTGAATGCGAGATAAACGCCCGACCAAATCGAAAGCTGTATTTAATGTAATAGTCGCAATGCGAGGCATTTTACTCTCCTAAACCGGCATTAATTGCTTCGCCGATACCTTTTAATGCTTGTTCTGCATCCTCACCCTGAGCAATAAAGCATAAACGTTGACCTTTAGTTGTACCTAAACCGACAACTTTCATTAAACTTTTCGCATTCACAAAACCGGTATCTCGATCAATATTTTTCACTTGGATCGTTGATTTATATTTTTTCACTTCATTGATAAGCACTGCTGATGGGCGAGCGTGAAGACCGTGTTCATTTTTGATAGTAAAAGTAGCTTCCAATTGCCCCTCTGTGGCAGATGCTGTTGATGTAGCAGATGCCGTTGTGTTAGCAGTAGCAGGAACTTCTTCAACTTTGCCTTGCAATGCTGCAACAACTTGTGTGGCAGAGCCGTTGAGTAACTGTTGTTGGCATTGCGGATCAAGTAGATTTGCTAGCAGATTTTCAATTTTGTCATCTACGTTGGCGATCGTAATCAAACCGGCAACGGTTTTATTATTGTTTTGGAACGGCTGTTTTGGACGAGCAAATGCAATCGCATTTTTTTGATTACCGTTGAGGCTGTCGTTCACCCATAAACCGTTGCCTAAAGGTAAAGCGGCGGAAGCGATAACCTCAGTCACAAATTGATTGTCAACTGCTTTAGCTTGTTGCAGATTACCGGCATTGATAGCAGTTAACGTTAATAAGCTGGTGGTGTCGATATTGAGAGAAACCAAAGTTTCATCAACGATATTACCATTATCACCGTTAAAGAGTGCGATAAACTCTTGTGCATCGGTTGTTTTTGCGAGTTTTTCAGCAATATCTTCATCGCCGAGTAAATGCGTTAATTGGCGTAAAATCGCAAGATGTTCGTCTGATTTGGCAGCGATACCTATTACTAAATAAGCAATATTGTCATCGCTCCATTTTACGCCGTTAGGAAATTGGAAGATTTGTACACCGGTCTGTTTTACCAAATGACGGGTATCCAGTGTGCCGTGAGGAATCGCAATACCATTCCCTAAAAATGTTGAAGTTTGTTGTTCACGAGCAAGCATACCTTGCAAATAACCCTCTTCAACCAGCCCTTTTTCGACAAAGGCTTGGGCAACAGCAGTAATCGCTTGTTGTTTATCATCGGCTTGCGCCGCAAGATGGATGTCGTTTTCAACGAGATTAAACACGAGGGACTCCTTAGATTGTTAGTGGCTGAAAATAAAATCGCACAATTTTAACCCAATTTATTTTATTTGGTGAAAAAATTATGAAGAAAAAGACTATTTTTTGATTAAAAAGGGTATTTTTAAAAGGTTGCTAAACCGTTTTAGATATTTAGCAATAAGAAAAAGAGATAAAAAATCGGGAAGCTTTGATGCTTCCCGATTTATTAAAAAGTTTAGGTATCTCATTTAGATAAATAGGCTTCCCCATAAGAAACCGAATAGAACGGATAAGGAAATGGCAATTACCCCCGGAATAATGAATGGGTGGTTAAAGACAAATTTACCGATACGGGTTGAACCGGTATCATCCATTTCTACCGCAGCAATTAAAGTTGGGTAAGTCGGCAATACGAATAAGGCGGAAACTGCCGCAAATGCTGCAATAGCAGAAAGAGGAGAAACGCCTAATAGAATGGCTGTCGGATAAAGTGCTTTAGCAGTAGCAGCTTGTGAATAAAGCAATGTACTTGCGAAGAATAAGATCACGGCAAACATCCAAGGGTAGTTTTGCAATAAATCAGCAGACACGGTTTTGATTTCTTCAATGTGACCACCAACGAAAGTGTTTCCTAACCAAGCAACACCCATTACACAGATTGAGGCGGACATACCGGATTTGAAAGTTGCAGCAGAGGTAATTTTGCTGATGTCGATTTTACAGAAAATCACGATCAACGCAGCAGCACCTAACATAAAGCTGATAATGGCTTCGTTACGCGGTAAAACCGGATTATCAACTAAACCAACGGTTTTACTGATCAATGTTGCATAGAACATCACGATGATAACGGTCGCTAAGAAGATGGCAACGGAACGTTTTGCGTAAGGCTGTATCTCAATTTGAGATTCACCACGCAATTTAATTAATCCGGCTGCTAAACGGCGTTGATACTCTTCATCATCTTTTAAATCTTTTCCTAAGAAGTTACAGATAAATGCGGTAATCATACAGGCTGCGAACGTAGTAGGAATCCAGATTGCCAATAATTCGATATAACCAATCCCATAATTTTTTTCGATTTCTCCAGCAAGATAAACAACAGCAGCAGAAATTGGCGATGCTGTAATAGCAATCTGTGAAGCAACAGTAGTAATGGACAATGGACGAGAAGGTCTAATACCTTGTTCTTTCGCTACTTCAGCCACCACTGGAAGAATTGAAAATGCAGTGTGACCTGTACCAGCACAAACAGTCATAAAGTAACCTACTGCCGGTGCAAGGAAAGTGATATGTTTAGGATGTTTACGAAGAACGTGCTCCGCCCATTTAACTAAGAAATCCATACCACCTGCGACCTGCATAGCAGCAATTGCCATAATAACAGACATAATGATAGAAATAACATCAAATGGAATTTCACCCGGTGTTAAGCCTAACAACGCTAATGCAACAACACCTAAACCGCCAGCAAAACCGATTCCTATTCCACCAAGGCGAGTACCTAAAAATATAAAGAAAAGTACAACTAAAAATTGTAACCAGATCATATAAGTTCCTTATTTAATTTTATGATTTACACACAACAAATAAGCGTTAATTAAGATTAACGCTTTGTGGTTAATGATTTTATCAGTTTTTATATCGATATTGTTGAGCTAGATCTAAATAATGATGTTATTACACCGTTTCACGAGAGTGACAGATTGATTTTTCTTCAGGAATTGTTTTTATCCAAAAGAAAAAACACCAATATTCGATCAATAGTAAAGCAATAATCGCAATTTTACCGAAGAGATTAGGGGAAAAATAAAAAGAGAGTGCCATCATTATAGTTGAAATCAACAGAATGGAACGTTTGGCACGTTTGGTTAATGCGCGTTGTTCATTAAATGTTTTGAGGTATTTATGATAAATCTGCGTTTGTTTAAACCATTGCTCTAATCGAGGGGAACTTTTTCCGAAGAAAAAGAGGGTGCAGAGTAAAAAAGGTGTGGTCGGTAAAACCGGCAAGAAAGCGCCGAGAATGCCGAGAGCCAAGCAAGTAAAGCCAAGAGCGATATAAATATAACGTAACATCAATCTTTCCATTGTTGAGAATTATTCTTAATAAGATAGCAGTTTTTGTATAGAAAAGAAATGATGAAGGCAAGAAAATGATCTGCTCGCTGATTAATCACACTGCTCAATTAATCAGTCGATGCAGATCGAATATTGTGGTTAGTATTCTAATTTCGGTAGGGCTTGATTATCAATAACATCCTGATCTACAACGACTTTCTTTAATCCTTCTAAAGAAGGAAGATCGTACATTGTATCGAGCAGCACGCCTTCGACGATGGAACGTAATCCTCTAGCACCGGTTTTACGTGCCAGTGCTTTTTTAGCAATGGCGGTTAATGCTTCCGGAGTGAATTCCAACTCCACATTTTCCAGTGTAAATAGCGCTTGATATTGTTTGATTAAGGCATTTTTCGGCACAGTTAAAATGCGAATTAATGCTTCTTCGTCCAATTCAGCCAATGAGGCTACAACCGGCAAACGACCGACAAATTCAGGAATTAAACCGAATTTAATTAAATCTTCAGTTTCGACTTGCGCGAACAATTCACCGATATCGTGCTCTTTCTCTTTGCTTTGTACATTGGCATTAAAACCGATTCCACGATCTTTGTGGGTGCGTTTTTCAATGATTTTATCCAAACCGGAGAATGCACCGCCACAAATAAACAGAATTTTTGAGGTATCCACTTTCAAAAACTCTTGCTGTGGGTGTTTGCGCCCGCCTTGAGGCGGAACGGAGGCAATTGTGCCTTCAATCAGTTTTAATAACGCTTGTTGCACACCTTCACCGGAAACATCGCGGGTAATGGAAGGGTTTTCAGATTTACGAGTAATTTTATCGATTTCATCAATATAAATAATACCCTGTTCCGCTTTTTCCGTATCGTAATCGCAATTTTGCAATAACCGCTGGATAATATTTTCCACATCCTCACCGACATAACCGGCTTCAGTCAATGTAGTAGCATCGGCAATGGCGAAAGGCACATTAATTTGGCGAGCTAATGTTTGCGCCAATAATGTTTTCCCGCTTCCGGTCGGACCGATAAGCAAAATGTTACTTTTGCCTAATTCAACATCAAGATCGGTTTCATTGTTGCGTAAACGTTTGTAATGGTTATAAACAGCAACGGAAAGGATTTTTTTCGCCTGATCTTGTCCAATGACATAATCATCCAAATGTGCGCGAATTTGGTGAGGAGTAGGCAATTTTTCAAGCGGTTTTTCCTGTTCTTGCTCTTTTTGATGTTTATTGGCTTCTTCCATTAATAAATCGTGGCACGTTTCCACACATTCATTGCAAATATAACCGGATACACCGGCGATTAATTTGCCGACTTCGTGTTTTTCTTTGCCACAAAGTGAGCAGTAAAATTTTTCGTTGTTTTCTGGTTTATCTGACATAAATTTCTCACTTATAGTTGGCGATGAGTTAATACTTCATCAATTAAACCATATTCTTTAGCTGCCTGAGCAGACATAAAGTTATCACGATCAGTATCACGTTCTACAACTTCCAATGGTTGACCAGTATGGAAAGCAAGACGTTGATTTAAAGTATCTTTGATTTTAAGAATTTCCTGTGCGTGAATTTGAATATCCGATGCCTGACCACGATACCCACCTAAAGGTTGATGAATCATAATACGAGCATGCGGAAGAGCAAAACGTTTTCCTGCTGCACCACCCGCTAATAAAAATGCTCCCATAGAACAAGCTTGTCCCATACAAAGCGTACGAACATCAGGTTTAATAAATTGCATTGTGTCATAAATTGCCATTCCGGCAGTAACTACACCGCCGGGTGAGTTGATATAAAGATTAATATCTTCATCAGGATTTTCCGCTTCAAGGAATAATAATTGAGCAACAATTAAGTTAGCCATATTATCCTCTACTTGACCGTTAAGAAAAATCACACGTTCTTTAAGCAAGCGAGAATAAATATCGAAAGCACGTTCACCACGAGCAGTTTGTTCGACAACCATTGGAACTAATGCCATATTTTCTCCTATTTTGTAGCTAGTCTTTTTAATCGTAAAAAGAATAGAAAAAGTGCGGTATAGATTAACCGCACTTGATGAATGTAGAATAATTTTGTGTTATAGCGCTATTTTCAAATAGTGCTATAGCACTATTCATTATGCACGAGGAGTGTTCATAATGTCGTCAAAAGATTTTTCAACTTCTGACACTTGCGCTTTAGCAAGAATTGCATCAACAGCTTGATCTTCTAATACAACGTTACGGATGTTGTTGGAAAGTTCTTTATTGCTACTGTAATAATTAATCACTTCTTCAGGTTGCTCATAAGCAGAAGCAATACTTGCGATCATTGATTTAACACGATCTTCATCTACTTTTAAGTCATTACCGGAGATAACTTTGCTAAGTAATAAACCGACTTTAACACGACGTTTAGCCTGTTCTTCAAAGATTTCACGTGGTAATTCAAGCGCTTGTTTAGCATTACCACCAAAACGTTGTGCTGCTTGTTGACGTAATACATTGATTTCTTCATCAACCGCTGCATTCGGAACATCGATATTATTTTGCTCAAGCAAACCATCAAGAACTTGCTGTTTGATGTTTGCAGTTACTGCATTATCAAGTTCACGTTGCATATTTTTTTCAATTTCTGCACGAAGATCAGCTACAGTTTTGGTATTTGGTCCGAATTTAGCCACAAACTCATCTGTTAATTCAGGAAGTACCATTTTTTCTACTTTTTTCAAGGTAATAGCAAATTTAGCAGGTTTACCTTTTAAATTTTCAGCGTGATATTCGGCTGGGAAAGTTACATCGATGTCAAATTGTTCACCAGCTTTATGACCTACAATCCCATCCTCAAACCCCGGAATCATACGTCCCTGTCCCATAAAGAGAACGAAGTCGTTCGCTTTTCCACCTTCAAATTCTTCGCCATCAATAGAACCAACGAAATCTAAAGTTACGCGACTGTCAGCAGTCGCTGCTTCATTTGTTTCTTCCCAAGTTGCTTGTTGTTTACGTAATGTATCAACCATTTTATCAATATCTGCTTCATTGATTTTTACAACTGGCTTTTCAACTTTGATATTTTCTAAACCTTTGATTTCTATTTCAGGATAAACTTCAAAAGTTGCAGAGAAAGTTAAATCTTCACCAACCTTGTATTTTTCCGGTGCAAAAGTTGGACGGCTTGCCAAATTGATTTTTTCCTGCATTACTGCATCAAAAAAGTGACGCTGCATTACATCACCTAAAACATCCTGACGGGCAGAAGCGCCAAAGCGTTTTTCAATGATGCTTGGCGGCACTTTACCTTTACGGAAACCATCAATACGAGCAGTTTTAGCTACTCTTTTTAATTCTTCACGAACAGCTTGTTCGATCTCGTCTGCCGGTACAGTAATGCTAATACGGCGTTCTAATCCTTGAGTTGTTTCTACTGAAATTTGCATTTATGCTACCTCAAAAAAATAATTGTACTCGGCACTTTCTATTGCTACCGAACACGCAAAAAATACCTATTATTTAAAAGTAATACAAGCGTATTAAAAAGAACGCCCGATTATAGCCTATTCATTGGTAATATGTCGAGAAAGCGAACGATAAAAACGGATAGTTGTTTATTGTTCACTCAATTTAATTGCTTTTACTTCTTCCCTTGTGCTAAATAATTTAATTTTAAGCTCACATCAGATAACAAGAACATCTTATAGATCGTTGACAAACCTTCAATGACTTATTTTTCTATCTACATTAGGGCGGATGACAGAGAACAATAGAAGATATTTGTAATATTGGAGTATTTTTAATTTGAGATTTTTATTAAATCAAAGACCCAGTTTTGAACTAGGTCTTTATCATTATTTTTAATCTTTATTAAAACTAAATTTAGTTTTTATTAAAGAAGATACTCCGCTGCTTTCACAACAATTTTCACCGCATTTTCTTCTGTCGCTTTCATTGTTGCCTCATTAGGAATTTCCTGTTGTGTGCGGTTAACAATTGCACCTGCAACCATACCAGCTCGTAACCCTAACGCTGAACACATTGTAAACAGCGTTGCCGATTCCATTTCAAAATTCATTACATTAAGTTCCTGCCACTGTTTCAAAGAGCCAGCAAACTTACGCCAAACTTTACCGCTATAAGTGTCATAACGCTCTTGCCCAGGATAGAAAGTATCCGATGAAGCCGTAATGCCGACATAAGTTTTGTTCGGATTTAACTCTTGTGCTGCACGATAAAGTGCTGTGGTACATTCAAAATTCGCCACTGCTGGATACTCTAACGGCGCAAAGTGTTGGCTTGCGCCATCCAAACGTACCGCACCGGTTGTGATCAGAACATCACCGACATTAATATGCGGTTGAATCGCTCCCGTTGTGCCGATACGTAAAAAGGTACGCACACCAAGCTGTGCCAACTCTTCAACAGCAATGGATACCGATGGGCCGCCAATACCGGTAGAACAAACAACCACGGCTTTACCGTGCAAATAGCCTAGCCACGAAGTAAATTCACGTGTAGATACTAAAAATTTAGGATTATCCAACAGCTTGGCAATAACCGGTACTCTTTCTGGTGCTCCCGGCACAATTGCAAGAGTAGCCCCATCTAAATCAGTTTTCTTTAAACCCAAATGGAACACATCAGACATACAGCCTCCTTATCTTATTTTTGTACGTTATGGTTTTATATCTCGGAGAATAGGATTTTGCATTGAGATCAAAGTTTCAGTTGATTGGATCTCATCAATTAGTTGAATTTTCGTTGCCAACACGTGATGCAATTCTTCGATAGTATGTGTCATCACCTTGATAAATATTGAATAATTTCCGGTTGTGTAATAAGCCTCTACCACTTCATCAAAATCTTTCAGCTTTGCGATCACTTTTTCATAATCTTTTGCACTTTTCAGGATAATGCCGATAAAACAACAAACATCATAGCCTAAACGTCTTTCATTAATTTTGACTTTTGTACCTTCAATAATGCCGGACTGTCGCATTTTTTCGACTCTAACGTGAATAGTTCCCGGACTGACACCGAAATTTTTCGCCATTTCCGCATACGGAGTACGAGCGTCTTGCGTTAACACACGTAAAATCTGTTGATCTAAATGATCAATATTGGTAACTGGTTGCATATTCAGCCTTATAAGTAATGAAATAATTAGATAATATATAATTTATCGATATGAAAAATAAATTTCTTCTAATGGTAAGAGAGTTACTAATTTGTTTCAAGGCAAAATCCATTTTTTTATCATTCTTCCAATAAAAATGTGAAGCAGATCAAAATTTCAAGCTAAATCAAAGAGATTTAACTGTCTAACTCGTTGTGGTAAATCCCCACTTAATCCGGTTGCTTGCTGAATAAATTGTTGCTTAATCGGCGAGAGTTGATTGGTTAATGATAACCCCACCCCTCGTATCAATTTTTTTAACGGTTGCTCACCGGCAAAAAGATCTTTAAAACCCTGCATTGCTGTCAATATTTTTAATGCCTCCGCCTTACGCCAACGTTCATAATGACGTAAATGACGATAACTGCCGATATCTTTATCCTGTGCTAAATGTTTATCCACCTCTTCCGCCAATGCCAACGCATCCATAAACCCTAAATTCACGCCTAAACCGGCAAGAGGATGAATAGTATGTGCCGCATCGCCAACCAAAGCAATACGCTGTGAGGCAAATTGTCGAGCAAATCGTGCTGTAAGTGGATAAACACTACGTTGCGTTACCAGCTTGCATAACCCCAATCTATTATCAAACGCTGTAGTTAAATAGCGATTAAACTGTTGCGGATCACAACTCGCCATCGCCTCTGCTTGTGCCGGATCCTGCGACCAAACAATCGAACTTAAATGAGGCTGATGTAACGGCAAAAAGGCTAAAATGGCATCCGGAGAGAAAATTTGGCGGCAAATTTGTTGATGCGGTTCCTCCGTTTCCACATTACACACTAAAGCCGAATGTTGATAATCACGGAAAACCAACGGAATATTCGCCTGTTGTCGCAACCACGAATTAGCACCATCCGCGCCAACCACCAATTTTGCGACTAAAATTTCACCGTTTTCCAAGCCTAAAATCGCATTGTCCTGATTGACGCCCAACGACACCGGTCTGCTCACAATCACTTCAGCATTTTCTTGAGCGACAACCGCTTGATATAACGCCTGGCGAATCAATTGGTTTTCCACAATATGCCCAAGATGTTCAACACCAAGCTGCTCGGTATTAAGCTCAATGCGTCCGAAACTGTCTTTTTCCCATACTTGCATTTCTGCATAGGCAGTTGCTCGCCACGCTTTTAACTGCTGCCAAACATCGAATTGTCGCAACATCGCTTCGGAAGAAAGATTTAATGCACTCACTCGATAACCGATATTCGATAAATCAAATACCGTATTATTCGCTTCAATCACAGCTATCGAACAAGCACTCTGTTTTAAAGCTTGTGCGAATGCCAAACCAACCATTCCGCCACCAATGACGACAATATCGAACGTTTTCATTAAATTCTTCCCAAAGTAGGTTGTACAAAACGATTTCGCAATAAAGCACAGCTGCTTAAACCAATTAAGCCTAAATTGCGCAAAATTTGTAACGGTAACAATGAATTACTAAAAATTTGCACTAAATTATCTGTTAAGCCAATAATGTGCTGTTGATCGGCAAGGCGCTGCTGCTGATACTGTTGCAACATTGCTGCCGAACCGATCTCATCTGCTTCCGCCACGATTTTCGCTAATGCAAAAACATCACGAATTCCTAAATTAAAGCCTTGCCCTGCCACAGGATGCAGTGTTTGTGCTGCATTTCCGACTAACGCAATACGATCTCCGACAAAAGATGTCGCCCGTTTTAACATTAATGGATAGGCATAACGGCGACTAACAGCCTGAAACGCACCTAACCGCCAACCGAACTGCTGTTGTAAATGTGATATGAATTGTTCGTCATTCATATTAAGTAGCTGTTCCGGCGCTTTCGTACAAAACACTAATGACATCATTTTGTCCGCTAACGGCAATAATGCAATTGGCCCTTGTGTCGTAAAGCGTTCAAAAGCTCGCCCGTTATGTGAGCTGGAAATTCTCACATTGGCAATGATCGCTGTTTGTTGGTAATTATGCACCGTTTCGGTGGCAATCTTTGCCAATTCAGCAATTTTTGAATCACTGCCATCCGCCGCCACAAGCAATTTTGCACTTAGTTGTTGTCCACTTTGTAATAATACGGAAATCTGTTGTTTTGATGTTTGTAACTCAACAATGCTATCCGGACAAATAAAATCAATATTCGGTCGAGCCTTTAACGCTTGGCTAAACATTAACCCCATTTCGCTTAATGGAACAACCGCACCGACTTGCGACAAATGCAACTCTTGAGCATTAATTTCGACAATGCCTGAATGGTGCTGTTCAGAAATATGCACCTGTTTAATCGGTTCGGCAAATGAACATATTTTATCCCACAATGAATAGTGGTCGGAAAAAGGAATTTTGGCTAACTTACGACAAGTCCCATCAGATAAAGCAACACAACGTGTATCAAATCCCACGCCTTGTTGTTCTTGCTGTAACCGTTTTTCAACCACAGCAATTTTTAATCGCTGCGCTGAAAAGTGGGATAACGCCAAGGCAAGCGTTAAGCCATTCATTGCACCGCCACCAATGATCAAGTCGTAGTGTTGTTGCATAATTAATCCTTGCTAGCTGCCATTAAGGCTTCGATTTCATCTATCTCTTTCGGCACTGCTACGGTCAACACCTTGTTGCCATAGTCGGTAATCAGTAGATCATCCTCAATACGAACGCCAATGCCTCGATAAGCCGGTGGAATATCTTCTGCATTAGGAATATACAACCCCGGTTCAACCGTCACAACCATTCCGGGCGCCAATGTTCTGCTACGATTTTCACCATATTCTCCGACATCGTGAACATCCAATCCGAGCCAATGTCCCAAACCGTGCATATAAAAGCGTAAATAGGCTTTATCTGCGATTAACTGCTCTACCTCACCGGATAAAATGCCTAATTTAACCAAGCCTGCAACCTTAATTTTCAACACTTCATCATTTGCTTGCTTGATGGAGCTGCCATTAACCAACAATTCTATCGCTCGTTTTTGTGCGTCAAGCACAATTTGATAAACCTCTCGCTGTGCTTGACTGAATTTGCCGTTCACCGGGAAAGTTCTGCTAATATCGCCGGCATACATAGCAAATTCACAACCGGCATCAATTAACACTAAATCACCGTCCTGCATTAAGCGATCATTTTCTGTATAGTGCAAAATACAGGCATTATCACCGCTTGCAACAATCGATCCGAAAGATTCAGATCTCGCACCGAAACGGTTAAATTCGTGCAACAATTCGCTTGCCAATTCATATTCAAACCGCTGCGGACGAGCCTGTTTCATTGCACGCATATGTGCCAATGCTGAAATTTGCCCTGCTTGCTGCATTAAACGAATTTCGTTTTCTGACTTAAATAGACGCATTTCATCTAAAATTGGACGCCAGCAAATTTGTGTCAATGGTACGCGCAATCCCTGACGCTGTTTAGCACGCATTAAAGACAATGTCTGACGCACAACTTCATCACCCCAAGCCTGAACTTCTTGCGCATAATAGAGTGTTTGTGTGCCGTTTAATAACAACGGTAGTTGTTGTTGCAAATCTTCAATCGAAAAAGCAGCATCCAAATTCAGCTCTGTTGTAGCCCTCTCTACCCCCAAACGGCGTCCGTTCCAAGTTTCCATTAATGGATCGGACGGGCGCAAAAACAGCATAGCGTGCTGTTCGTTATTGCTCTTTTTCAACAATAACACTGAATCCGGTTCGTTAAATCCGGTTAAATACCAAAAGTAACTGTCTTGACGAAACGGGTAGGTAGTATCCGCATTCCGCTTACATTCCAAACTTGAAAACAGAATAAGTGCGCTGTTATCCGACATTTGTTCCAACACGCGTTGACGACGTTGCTGAAACTCCTCTTTCGGCATCTCTGCCATATAACTTAAATCCATAAAATTGTTCCTTAATGCACAGTTCGGTGCATTGTTGCCTGAGCCTGACCAAAATGGGAATAAAACAACATTGCAATCGTTCTTAAATACTCAACAATCTCTTCGAAAGCCTGTTCCAACCCCTCTTCATCATCACCGTCTTCATAACCTAGCTGACAAATATCACGTAAATCCGATATTGCCTCAACAATATCCGCTTGTTTTTCTTGCTGTAAATTCGGTTGAGCTAAACCTAAGCCGAGCAAAAAGTGATTACTCCATTCGCTGAGTGCATTGATATTTTGGAAAACATCGCCTGACTCGCCTAAATCAAGATCAAACTCAAATTCTGTAATATCCGCTAAATTTTTATGTAGTGTTTGATAAAGTTCGGTGATTTTTGTTAATAATTGGATGGGATACGCGTGATCGTCATTAGTGAATTTATAAAGCAATGTTTTCCAACTTTCATCTTTAATGCCACCGCAGATAAATCCGCTTAAAAGACCGTGTAATTCTACGCCATTTAGGGCAATGCCCGCCTGTTTTAATTCATTGCTCAGTTGTTGAGCTGTTATTGCAACCATTCTATGTTCCATCTAATTGTAAATGTTGTCATTCTATCACCAACCTTATATATCCACCAATAATCTATGACGAAACTTATTTGCTATGGCATAATACCGCCATTTCTATAATTTTATTATTTATCTAAGAGGTCTTTTATGTCTAAAAATATTGATTTGTATATTTTTGGTCAAAATCTGCGTTTAAGCTGCCCGGAAGATCAACAACAGGCATTAAGAGAAGCAGCTGAGGTTTTAGAAAAAAAGGTTTCTGAATTAAAAAATCGCACCGGAATTATTCAATTGGATAAAGCGCTCACTATTGTTGGTTTAAATTTATGCTATGAATTATTAACTCAGCAACAGCAAAATTCTGAACGAGAATATTTAATCAACAATAAAATTGAACAAATAGAACATTCTTTAAGCACTATTTTATCTAATATGCCTACCAGAAAATAAAATCTGATTTAAAACAAGAAATTCTAATCTCTGACTAGGCAAATTAAAAAATTTAAGGTACTATTATTCTCAACCTGGGGTGTTCGACAATGGGTTACGTCCCTGAGCCGATACTGATATTTTTTAGAGTTGGTTACCTACAGTCGGTGAGCATGCTTGTTATCAAGAAGCCTAATGATTGTAAGACTGACTCCCTTGAACCGTAGGGTTCAAGGACCGATCACCCACACCGGCACCTTGGGTTTCTAATTAAATTGAAACAAACAATGACTCTTCAATCCTCTATTGATATATCTGCAAATAAATCATATCAACGACAACAGTTGAGAAGGTTTATTCGTCAAAGACGTTCCTCATTAACTTTACAACAACAGACAATGGCTGAACAGAAAGTTGCAAAAGTTGCTATGGATTTTCTAGCGCCTTTAAACGTAAAAAATATTGCAGTTTATTTATCTTTTGATGGGGAAATCTCAACAAATCAGTTAATTGAAACATTATGGCGGCAAGGCTATCATCTCTATTTGCCGGTTTTACATCCTTTTAGTGAAGGAAATCTCTTATTTCTTTCTTACACGCCAACAACAAAACTTGTTAAAAATAAATTTAATATTCTTGAACCGGAATTAGATGTCAGACAAGTTTTACCCCCTGATCGATTGGATATTATTTTTACCCCTTTAGTCGCTTTTGATCTGAAAAAAAATCGTCTTGGAATGGGAGGCGGTTTTTATGATAGAACTCTTGAAAATTGGCAAAATAAACCTTTTCTACCGATAGGATTAGCTCACCATTGCCAACAAGTTGAACATATTCCGACCGAAGATTGGGATATGCCTTTATTTGAAATTTTAGCCGTTTAATTCATTTCTTAATTTTCTATCCAAATAAAAAAGCCATACAAGCGACAATGATCT
>NZ_JTJP01000041.1:0-23681 GCF_001678575.1 Gallibacterium genomosp. 1 | reverse complement strand
GAACGTTTAGCGAAAAAGCAAGCAGCAAACATTAGTTCTACTGCGAATATGATGCTTTCTGAATTTGCAGCAGGAGTTAATATTAATTTGCAGTTTGCAAGATTATTGAATCAACAACTTGCAACAAAAAATAATAAAACAACAATATGGACTAATTTTGCCCAACAAAAAACCAGGCATTTTTCAGATAATTACCGAGCTTATCAACAAAATTTAAATATTAATGAAATCGGTATCCAAAGTTTAATTAATGATAAAGGGCAGAGTGTTGGTGCGATTTTCTCGAATGCTTATGCGACTAACTATTTATCTGATAATGCGACAAGTACGACAAAAGTAAACCAAGTGACCTTATATTTAAAGCAACAATTGACACCTAAGAGTTTTGTTACTATGGATATTAGTTATGGGCGTTCTCATAATGAACTGAAATTAAAAAAACAGAATGAACATTTTCATCGTCAAATGTATAGTATTGGTTTAGGCTTTGGTCAATCTTTTTCATTATTCGGCATTGAATTACAAACATTATTAGGAATGAGGAATTATCATTATAATAATGTAAGTTATCAGTTTAATGGTATTAATATAAATACTAAGGATTTGAATTTATTAAATTATTATTCTGAATTGACAATAGCAAAAATGTGGAGAGTTGAGGATATAGAGTTTAAACCATTAATATCACTTCATTATGATAATTTTGTGCAAAGAGAGCTTAACGATAAAATGAATATTGATAATATCAGTTTGAAACAAGATTTTGGCGAAAGTGTATATTATGAGACCGGAATCGATATTAATTTTTACCAAAAGTGGCAGATTTCTTCTCGTTTAGGTGTAGGGAAAGGAAATAATTCACGAAAAGCAAAAAATGCAGAAATTAAACTGTCCTATTTATTCTAATAAATAACAATAATATGTGCCTATCTTGCAAAAGAAAAGGCACATTTTTATTTATGTTTAGGAAGATACTTTTATAAAAAATAAAATTCTTAGTATGTATTAGTTGATATGTATATTTTTTTATGGATAATACTCATTGTTTTAATCAATGGGAGAAAAAAATGACCTTCAAAAAATTAATTATTACCAATGCGATTGTTTTAGCTTTAACCGCCTGTGGGGGGGGGTAGTAACAATATAGACAGATCTAATGTTGAACCAATTATTCCTAATCATCCTCAAGATCAAACAAATAACGTTTCAACCTCTACTGATACCACTCAAAAAGACAAACTCAAGAAAGCTCAAGCTGAACTTGAAATATTGAAAAGATCACAAACAGAAACGCAAAATAAATTAACCGAAACTTCTAACAGCTTGAAAAAAACAGAAGAGAATTTGGCGAGAAAAACTGCTGAATTTGAACACCTAAAAAACTCACAAGCAACAACAGAAAAACAACTCACAGACGCATTTAACAGCTTGAAACAAATCCAATCTGATTTAAAGGAAAAGGAAAGGGTTTTTAAAGAATTACAAATACAAAATCAACACATTACAGCTCAATTAGAATCTAAATTACAAGAGCTATCTGAAACGCATCAAAAATTAACCGAACGTGAGCAACTTATTGAAATTATTAACCAAAAAATGAGTGATACCGTAGAGTCAATGGGGGCAACTTTGAATAACCCGTGGCTGATGGAAAAACCTATTAACCACGATCAATTACCTCAAAATCAATTGTATACACAGCCTGTAATGGCTCTTTATCCTTTAGGCGAGGATAGTGAAGGGATGTTGGTTGGTGATAGATATCTTTATAAACAACAATATTCTGTCGTTTATGCTAGAAATTGGTTAGCTTCTTTGCCTGATGGCGTTTTATCAAAAGGAGGGCGTTTCTCTGTTAATGGCATTGGTAACTTATTTGAAGATGAACCGACAATTCTCCCAAGTGAAGGTTCAGCAACGTATCGAGGAAAAGCATTTAATGCGAACAATATGGGAGATTTAACTTATCGTGTTGATTTTGAACAGCGAACGGGGCAAGGGGAAATCACTAATTTTTCAAATAATAAAGGTCATATTACCTTACATCAAGGCTCAATTAATGATCAGGAAATTAAAGCTGATGCATCAATGGCAGGCGGAATTACAGGAAAATATACGCTAGGTTTCTTTGGGCCAAATGGGGAAGAAATTGCTGGTGATCTTTATATTGATAGCTCGTTAGACAATAGTATTCCTGCTAACGGAGGCACACGAAAAAAATATGAGGCAAAAAATAGAGGCGTAGCATTTGGTTTAGCAGCTCAAAAAGAATCACAACAGTAGAAATGCAATGCCGTTTAAATACATTTTAAACGGCATTTTTAAGTATTAAAGCAATGAAAAAATTATTGATCACCAGTTTTGTCATTTTTGCATATTCATTAAATGCTGAATCTTTATTACGGCAAGATCCAATTGATTTTTCGCAAGAAGGTAATATTTCATTACCTACACAGCTAAAACCCAATGCTAATTATCAAAAAATGCCAATGATTCCTATGGCATTGCCAATTGATTCACAAATTCAATCTGCGATTTTACAGCAACAATGGGCATTATTACCTAGATTATTAAGGCAATATCAACAACAGGGACATTATGATCCTGCGTTGTATCATTATGCGTTAGCTGCCTATTATTTCAATACGTTACAGTATGATAAAGCTATTCTGCATTATCAAACATTATTAGATTTACACCCTGAAGTCATTTACCCTCGCTTTGATATGGCAGTGATTTTTTTTGAAAATTATCAATATTTACAAGCCAAGCAACAATTTGAACGTTTAATGCTTAAAGCAGATGGCAAATTAAAAACATTGATTGAAGCCTATTTGCAAGAAATTGAACATCGTCAGCAATGGTAGCCCTATGTGAATTTTCAATATGTGAAAACAGATAATGTGAATAATGCTTCTTCTGAACGAGAGATAACTATTAATGGTAAACCGCTTGTAAAAGACGAAGAATCACTTCCTCAATCGGCACAAGGTGTTCGGTATGCGTTTGAACTTGAACGAATAAAAAATATAACAGGCAATCATTTTTGGCAAACGACATTAGGATATAACGGGGTTTACTATTGGGATAATCAATATTATAACGAACAAACTTTACATTTTTCATTAGGCTATATGTGGAGAGATGCTCAGTTTATTGGAAAAATTATTCCTTTTGTTGAACAGAATTGGTTTGGCGTTCATCGTTACAATCATCAATTTGGCGTAAAGTTGTTTAGCCAAATTCAACTTTCTGAACACTGGCTTTGGCAGAATCGTTTGGCAAATATAAGAAAACATTATGCTGATACTAGTTTGGCAGATCGTTATAATGGTAATGAAAACACTGTTTCGACCACTATAATTTGGCAAGATAATACACATTGGCAATCTTGGCTTAATTTAGAATTGGTGTCCGATCGTTTAAAAGAGAAATCTTCATCATCGTTGAAATGGGCAAGTGGTTTTGGTATTACTTATTATCAAAAACAATGGGGTACACAAATCAATGTTCGTTATATAGATCGTCATTTTGCTGATCATCACTATTTAATGCATTTAAAACGGCACGATAGAGAATATCAACTAAATGGTGCGATTTGGTATCAAAAATTATCTTGGAGAGGCTTCTTGCCTAAATTACATATCCGCTATCAACGGATAAACAGCAATATTCCTGCACTTTATAGCCGAAAAAATCAGGAACTCTTTTTTACGATAGAGAAGCAATTTTAGTAAAATGCTTAATGTTAGAAATAAAGGTAGTTAAATTAATGGACTGAATCCCGATCAATACAGGATTCAGTCCTTAAAATAGCAGTCTAACTTTTCGGTGTCAGATCATATTTTCGTTATTAGAAATTTGCATTTCTTGGGGCGCGAGGGAACGGAATGACATCACGAATATTTTGTACGCCGGTAACATAAACAATTAAGCGTTCAAATCCTAATCCAAAACCTGAATGTGGCACCGTACCGTAACGGCGTAAATCACGATACCACCAGTAGTCTTCTTTTTTCAAACCCATTTCATCCATACGCTGGTCAAGAATATCCAAGCGTTCTTCACGTTGTGAACCACCAATAATTTCACCGATTCCTGGTGCAAGAACATCCATTGCAGCAACGGTTTTACCATCATCATTTAAACGCATATAAAATGCCTTTATATCTTTAGGATAATTTTTCACAACAACCGGTGATTTAAAATATTCTTCTGCAAGATAACGCTCGTGTTCAGAAGAGAGATCAATTCCCCATTCAACAGGAAATTCAAATTTCTTACCAGATTTTTTTAGGATCTCAATAGCGTCGGTATAATCAACTTGTGCAAAATCAGATGAAATAAAATCTTGTAGACGGGTAATTACAGTATTGTCGATATGTTTTGCAAAGAATTCCATATCATCCATACGTTCATCTAATACTGCTTTGAAAACGTATTTCAACATCTCTTCTGCCAGTTTGGCATTATCAGCTAAAGTGGCAAATGCCATTTCAGGTTCAACCATCCAGAATTCAGCTAAATGACGAGTGGTGTTGGAGTTTTCTGCACGGAATGTTGGCCCAAAAGTATAAATTTTACTTAATGCACAAGCATAAGTTTCACCATTGAGTTGTCCGGATACAGTGAGGAAAGATTCTTTGCCGAAGAAATCTTGGCTAAAATCAATTTCACCTTGTTCCGTTTTTGGCAAATTAGTTAAATCTAAAGTTGAAACACGAAACATTTCACCAGCCCCTTCAGTATCGGAAGCGGTAATTAATGGAGTCGCGACCCAATAAAAGCCTTGTTCATTGAAGAAACGATGAATAGCTTGTGCTAAACAGTGACGTACACGTGCAACGGCACCTATTAAATTAGTCCGTGGACGTAAGTGCGCCACTTCACGTAAATATTCAACGGAATGGCGTTTTGCTGCCATTGGATAAGTATCAGGATCTTCAACCCAACCGCAGACTTCGACTTTTTGTGCCTGCATTTCAACCGACTGTCCTTGTGCTGGAGATTCCACCACTTTGCCGGTTACAATTACGGAACAACCGGCGGTTAAGCGAAGAATTTCAGACTGATAATTTTCGATTGTTTGTTCAATTACTACTTGGATTGGAGCAAAGCAGGAGCCATCATAAACAGCAAGGAAAGAAACACCGGCTTTTGAATCACGACGGGTACGTACCCAACCTTGTACAGTTGCGCTCTCACCAATCGCAACCTCACCTTTTAAAATTTGAGCAACAGATTTAGCTTGTGTCATAGTTACCTCAGTGAATTAATCAATTTCTTGTTTTTCATTAGGTTGGTCATTCTACAATACTTTCCCCACCTGATAAATGCACAAAGCGACAAAGCGGAACAAATTATCAACAAAATTTAAAAATTAAAAAAGATTTGAGAAATAAAATGTGATATTTAACGCAAATTTGATCCAACCCACTTGAGATAAGAGAAAAAAATTCGTATAAAGCTAAATTTATTATCTTATGGAGTCAAACGCCTTTAGTTTTGGTTGTTTGTTTAAAGGATTATGGCAAAGCAGTTATTGAATTCACCGCAAAAATTACAACATTTGGGTATGATCTATCGTTTGATAGAACAGTTCGATCTTATTTCTCGGATTGATTTATCAAAAATTTCCGGTTTGGCACCTGCAAGTATTACCAATTTTACTCGTGAATTGATTGATCTTAAGTTGGTAATAGAACGTACTACACAAACGCCTATTGTTAGGGGGCGTCCTGCAGTCGGGTTAGCAATATCTCCTTTTCATTGGCAATCTATTTGTGTTGTGTTAAGCGAGTATGAGATGAAAATCTTTCTCTGTGAACTGAATGGGAAAGTAGTGCAGGAGAAGCATTATCCAATTTTGGTAGGTCAACATTCTGATTTGGCTCAGTTGTTGATAAGAAATTTGACCGATTTTCAAACGACATTTCAGAGATATATTGTACAGATTTTTGCTATATCAGTGACTATTATCGGACAGCTTAACCGTTGGCAGAGCGGTATTGTTCGCTTAGGTCGTAGCGTAATAGATATTGAATTGCAATCTGTTTTACACCAAACTTTCCATTTGCCGATTATTTTGTCTGAATATTTTTCCTCTTGGGTTTTTGCCGAATCTTCGTTAGGGGGAGCGATCAGTAGTGATAATGTAATTTTCTTACAAATTGATGACAGTATTAATATAAGTGTTTTGATTAAAGGCAAAATGTTGCAAGGAGATAAACAACAGAGGATGAATATTGATCGTGTTTGTCTTCCAATATTAAGTCCATTAGCGAATATCATTGGTGAACGTTTACCGGCTGAAGCTCGTCAGCAATTACAACATCACGTCACTTACTCTGCAATTTATCAGCTGATTGATAATTTATTACCGAATCAGCTTGAAGATAATGAGCAAAAAATTCGATATTTATGTGAACAGGCAGAGCAAAAAAATGAAAAAGCAATAGAAATTATCCACTATGTTGCTGACAATATTTCTTATGTATTAATGAATTTAGTAAACATATTTTCATCAGATAAAATAATGGTCAATTCGAGTATTATCGGTTCACATATTTTGTTTGTCGAAAGATTAAAACAGAAGTTAAATGATAATCTGCTGTTGGATCAGCATCAAGTTGATGTCATTACAGGTCACTATTCACAAAATGATGCAGTTGTTGCTAATGCAATGGTAAAAAAATATCTTTATAGTGGTGAATTGATAGATTCATTAAACTAGTATTTAAGCTAAACCCAGAAAGAAAAAACCCCCGTTCCAAGAGAGAACGGGGGGAGGTTTCAATGAATAAAATAAAAAACATCTGCTTACGCATTTGCAGTCACTAGCGATTACTAAGACCGTTATAAAAATAAAAAGTTCCAAAAATTTTAAAAATATTTGAAATTTATTTATCTTATTGTTTTATATTGATTTTTACTCCAGTTTCTGCACTTTGGTATACTTTTTCAATCAATTCTAAAACAATGACAGCCTGATCAGCAGTGACGGCAAGCGGTTCATTAGAAGTTAATGCCTCATAAATATTGTCATAGTAGGCTTGATAATTACCATTGACAGTTTCTAACTGAGTGCGAATATGGACACCGTTAATTTCAGTGTTCAAAAATCCCCAATATATTTTATTTTCTTTATTCCAGTTGCCTTTCGGTTCAATGCCAGCAATAAGAAGCGGCTCCTGATTATCCAATTCATATTTGACATAAGAGCCTAAAGTGCCGTGCAGAGCAATAGTCGGCCCTTTTTCACGTACATACTTACTCGAAGACATCACCACTTTTTTATCATCATAATAAAAATAGATCTGAAAATTATCTTCGCCAAGAGAACCTGGATGTTGGTGGCGTAAATCAGCATAAAGCGCTTTCGGCAAACCGAATAAATGCACCACACCGTCAATTAAATGCACACCTAAGTCGTAAACTAAACCAACTCCACGCTCACCGGTTTCTTTCCATTGTTTACTGTTTTTAGCTTGTGTATAACGATCAAAATGAATTTCATAATCGACAATATCGCCTATGAGATGATTTTCGAGAACTTGTTTGACCGTTAACACGCCATTATCCCAACGGCGATTCTGATAGACCGATAATTTTACTTGTTTTTGTTGAGCTAATTTTACTAACTCTTTTGCTTCCGCTGAAGTTGTACTTAGCGGTTTTTCAACAATGACGTGTTTCCCTGCCATAATTGCCTGTTTGGCGAAAGCGTAGTGTGTCAGATTTGGTGTAGTGATAATGACTAAATCAACATCATCTGCCAGTAAATCTGCAAAAGTACGCACGGTGGCAATTTGTGGAAATTTTTCCGCCACTTTGTTGCCTCTACGCTCAAAAATTTTAACAACTTTAAAACGTGGATCACGCATTAAAAATGGTAAATGAAAGACGTTGGCGGACATACCAAAACCGGCAATACCGACACGAATAACTTGTTCTGATTGCATAAAAATACTCCTTTTTTATTTAATCTTATCCAAATGAGCCAATAGCACTTCATCGGGTAAATTTTGGATATGACGTAAACGTAAAAACAGCAAAATTGCTGCGGTGGTTAAACAAAAAACAAAGCCAATCCAGAAACCTTTCGCTGTCATATGTGGCACAATCCAATCAGTCATTCCTAAAATATAGCCGACCGGCATTCCAATTACCCAATAACCGAAAAGTGAAATCCATAATACTGATTTAGTATCTTTATAGCCACGCAAAGCGCCGCCAATGATGGATTGCACCGTATCAGAAAATTGATATAGTGCGGCGAAAATTAAAAGTGAAGATGCCATCATAATCACTTCAATATCATTGACGAAAATAGATGCAACCCACTCTCTGAATAATAGAGTTAGAGAAGCGGTAAAACAAGTAACAGTTAAACCGAAAAAGAGAGCACAATAAGTAAACTGTTTTGCTACTGCCGGCTTGCCTTTACCTAAATTTTGCCCAACGAGGATTGTAGTTGCCATTGATATAGACATTGGCAACATATAAATGAATGAACTGGTATTCAACGCAATTTGATGGCTAGCTATAATTTCTGCACCAAATGGCGAAATTAATAATGAAATGATACAAAAAAGCAACACCTCACAACAAATTGCTACCGCAATAGGAAATCCTAATCGAATCAATTTACTCAAAGTTTTCCAATTCGGTTTTTCAATAATATGTGCAAAAATTTTCAGATCACGCTGACTCGGCACTTTGTAACAATAAATTGTGATTAAAATAAAGCTGACCCAATTCAAAATCATTGTCGCAATTCCACAGCCAATTGCGCCGAATGCCGGTATCCCGAATGCCCCGTAAATAAAGATATAATTGAGAGGTACATTGAGTACCAAACAGGTAAAGGCAATCACCATCGCCGGTTTTGTTTTAGCAATACCATCATTTAAACAGCGGAAAGTAATCATTAATAAATAGGGTAATGCGCCAAAGGCCATTACTTTTAAATAACTAGTCGTGATATGTGCCAGTTCTTCATCCATTTGCATATAGTCAATGATGAAGTGAGCATTATAAACAATCAGAAAAATAGGAATACTGATAGTAAATGCTATCCAAAAGCCCTGCCGAACCTGATGTGCAATCAAATTGCGTTTGCCGGAACCATTTAAATAAGAAATGGTTGGTGGTAAGGCTAATAATAAACCTTGACCGAATAATAACAAAGGAAACCAAATAGAAGCACCGACAGAAATCGCTGCCATATCTTTTGCACTAACACGCCCTGCCATTATAGTATCGATCAATCCCATAGAGTTTTGTGCAATTTGTGCAAGCAAAATAGGCGTAGCTAATTTAATTAATTCAATAATTTGTGTTTTATATCTTTGCCAATTTGTCATAAAATGCCCGATATTCAGTTGCTATCGTTATAGGAATAACAATATCATTTTTATAAGAGGGAAATATGTTTACTGGAATAATTCAAGGAAAAGCAAAAATCCAAGAAATTAAAAGTAAAGGCGACAATTTTAGAACACACGTTATAAAAATGCCACAGGATTTACTTGCCGGATTAGCATTAGGAGCATCTGTTGCACATAATGGCGTTTGTTTAACAGTAACGGACATTCAAAATGATTTGATTAGTTTCGATTTAATGCAAGAAACGTTACGAGTTACCAATCTTGGTCAACTTAGAGTAGGGGATGAAATTAATGTTGAACGAGCGATGAAAATCGGTGATGAAGTGGGTGGACATCTATTGTCAGGGCACGTTTATTGCACCGCTTCGGTCGCAGAAATTATTCAATCACCGAACAACTGCCAAATATGGTTTACTTTACCGAATCAGGATGTAATGAAATATATTCTGACAAAAGGTTATATTGCTATTGATGGCATTAGTTTGACCATTGGTGAGGTAAAAGAGCAATCATTTTGTGTTAATTTAATTCCAGAAACGTTACAACGTACCATTATCTCGCAAAAACAGGTCGGAGATTTAGTTAATATTGAGCTGGATTCTCAAACACAAGCAGTGGTTGATACGGTTGAACGTTATTTAAGCCAACAAAAATAACGAAAAAAGTGCAGAAGATTCTGCACTTTCTATGATTAATTTACTTTTTTCACCGATTTACGAATGACCAATTCAGGATGCATTTCAATTTTTGCCGGCTCTTTATTTTTATCAGTCATTCGAGCAATTAACAGATCCATTGCCATAATGCCCAAACGCATTTTGGATTGATGAATTGTTGTCAATGGTGGGGCATAAAAGCGAGAAGCGTGAATATCATCATAACCAATAATGGAGATATCTTGTGGCACAGACAGCCCTTTTTCACCAATGGCGGAAATTGCACCTAAAGCCATAACATCATTGCAACAAAAAACAGCAGTCGGCAGGTTATTTTGAGCTAAAATTTTATTCATACACTCAAATCCATCTTCTGGTTCAAAATGCCCCTCTAGCACCCAGTCCGGATTAATACTTAATCCCTTTTCATTCATTGCTTTTACATAGCCATCATAACGTGTTTTTGCTGTTGTTTTATTGAGATCACCGGCAATAATTCCGATTTTTTTATGTCCACAGTCAATTAAATATTTAGTTGCTAAATAACCACCTTCAAAGCTATTATCTTGAATTACATCCATTTTTGAATTGTTTGGTCCCCAATCCATTACTACTAATGGTAGGGTAGAAAAGCTCTCAAACAAGTTCACTGAATCTTGAGTATACTCAGAACACATAACTAAAATCCCATCAACCCGTTTTTTAACCAACATATCTAAATGATTACTGATTTTTTGGAAATTATTCTGTGTATTACATAAAAACAGAGAATATCCCCGTTGATAACAATATTCTTCCACGGCATGTACAATTTCTGCGAAATAGGGTGTTTCACTGGTGGTAATAATCATACCAATTGATTTAGTTGTATTCACCTTTAAACTGCGTGCTACTGCACTTGGCGAGTAATTTAGCTGCTGAATCGCATCTTGAACCAACTTTGACGTATCTTCAGACACAAATCTGGTTTTGTTAATCACATGAGAAACCGTTGTTGTTGATACGCCTGCTAATTTAGCGACATCTTTAATTGTAGCCATTCTTACCTCCAAAAAATTTGCGCTATTATAAAGATAAAATCACGATTTGTGACTTTTTTTATCCATTTTGTGCATCAGATCACAGAAATTATTGTGTTTTTGTAGATAAAAGCAGGATCATTATTGTAGGTTAAGAAAATAAAAAGTGATTTTATGAATAACGGGGCGAATAATGTGAAAACGCCCCGATTTGATTTTATACCAATTCAGTTGCAGCTTTCATATTTCGCACAAATTCAGCTAATTCGACAAGGCATTGAGGATGGTTATTAAGATTCCGTTCGATAATTCTAACCACTGCAGACCCTGAAATTGCTCCGTCCGTACCAGAAGTAATTGCTTCCTGAACTTGTTCCGGTTTAGCAATGCCAAAACCTTGTAAAATAGGTGGCGCATTATGTAATTTTAGGCGAGAAATAAGATCTTCTAAATTGCTTGCGTGTGCTTGATTTTCAGCACTGGTAACGCCTGCACGTGACACAAGATAAGTATATCCTTCACTATTTTTCGCTACACCATCAATCGTTTTTTCGCTAGCATTCGGTGGGCAAATAAATACCGGCTGAATACCATATTTTTTCGCTGTGGTAACATAAGGTTCCGCAGCAAGTAGAGGCACATCGGCAACCAGTACCGCATCAACGCCAACTTGTTGGCAACGTTGATAAAAACCATCTAATGTTTTGGCATAGATTAAATTGGCACAAAGTAATAGACTGATTGGAATTTGTGGATATTTTTGGCGTACTTTTTCTAATAATTGAAAACAGGCATCAGTACTGAATCCGGCAGATAATGCTCTGTTATTCGCAGCTTGGATTACCGGCCCGTCTAATAAAGGATCTGAAAAAGGAAAACCTAATTCTAACGCATCGGCACCGTTATCGACTAAAGTACAAATAATTTCAAAAGAGCGGTCTAATGTTGGATCGCATAATGTCACAAAAGGAACAAATGCTCCCTGTTTTTGTTGATTTAGTTTTTTAAAAAGTTGATCAAAACGGCTCATTAGTTCACTCCTTGTGCATTTAGGATTTTATCTACAGTGAAAATATCTTTATCTCCACGTCCAGAAAGATTAACTACCAAAAGTTGTTCTTTTTCTGGGTTCTGTTTTATCAATTTTAAAGCATAAGCTAAGGCGTGTGAGGATTCTAATGCTGGAATAATGCCTTCATATTGTGCCAATTGCTGGAATGCATCAAGGGCTTCATCATCAGTAATAGAAACATATTGCGCACGTCCTATACTGTTCAAATAAGCGTGCTGTGGCCCAACGGACGGGAAGTCCAACCCAGCAGAAATAGAGTAGGATTCTTCGATCTGACCATCTTTTGTTTGCATTAATGGTGATTTCATTCCGAAATAAATACCAATAGAACCGTGTCCAAGCGGTGCGCCGTGTTCTCCAGTTTCAATTCCTTTACCTGCCGGCTCAACACCGATGAGTTTTACTGACTCTTCTTTAATAAAATCAGCAAACATTCCAATTGAATTTGATCCTCCACCAACACAGGCAATCACAGCATCCGGTAAGCGTCCTTCACGTTCAAAAACTTGACGTTTGGTTTCTTCACCAATCATTTTTTGAAATTCACGCACAATAGTTGGAAACGGATGCGGACCGGCAGCAGTACCTAATAAATAATGAGCTTTATCGTAATTGGCTGACCAATCGCGCATTGCTTCGCAGCAAGCATCTTTTAACGAGCAGGAACCTTTATTAACGGAAATGACCTCTGCCCCCATAAGGCGCATTCTGAAAACATTTGGCGATTGACGCTCAACATCTTTTGCTCCCATATAGATACGACATTTTAATCCGAGCATTGCACAGGTCAGAGCAGTAGCAACTCCGTGTTGTCCGGCACCGGTTTCAGCAATAATCTCAGTTTTACCCATTCGCATTGCCAATAATGCTTGACCTAATACCTGATTGGTTTTGTGTGCACCCCCGTGTAAAAGATCTTCTCGTTTTAAATAGAGTTTGGTTTTTGTATCTTTAGTTAAGTTACGGCACAAAGTTAATGCGGTCGGGCGACCGGCATAATTTTGTAGCAAATCGTTAAATTGTTTTTGAAATTCCGGATCCTGACGCGCCTCAACAAACGCTTTTTCTAGTTGTTGTAACACTGGAACAAGAATTTCTGGCACATACATTCCACCGAATTCGCCAAAATAAGGGTTTAATAATGTATCACTCATAACTTCATCCTAATAATTGATAATTTGTTGGAAAATGGTATGTAATTTATTCGCATCTTTTATGCCCGGTTTACTTTCCACACCGGAATTAATATCTAAACCTAAACAAGATTGAGACATCGCAGCATCCACATTATCACTGTTTAGACCACCAGCAAGCATAATTTTCTGCTTCCATTGCGAAGGTAAAAGAGTCCAATCAAAAATTTTTCCGGTGCCACCTTTTTGTAATTTTAATTGTGCATCAAAGACATAACGGTCGATATTTTCATCAGGATTAAATTGAAAATACGAATTTTCTACGTCAACGCTGATTGCCTTCCAAATTTGACATTTCGGCGGTAATTGTTGGCGTAATCGCTGAATAAAATTGCTATCTTCGTGACCGTGTAACTGAACAGCAAATAAAGATAATTGCTGACTTAATTTCACAATCATATCTACTTCTTGATCCTGAAAAACACCAACATAACGTAACGGTGCTATAGTACTGATCTCTTGAGCCTGCCTTAAACTAACACAACGAGGAGAATGTTGAGCAAAAATTAAACCACCATATAATGCTCCTTCTTGATATGCCTGTTTAGCATCTTGCGGACGAGTTAAACCACAAACTTTGTTTTCTCCATAAATAATGGCTCTAACGGCAGTGTTTAGATCATCACTTCCCATTAAACTACTACCAATTAAAAAGGCACTAGCTACCTGTTTTAATTGTTGTACTTGTTGGTGAGTATAGATACCTGATTCGCTAATGACAATTCTATCTTCAGGAATTTGTGGGGCAAGATCTAATGTACGTTGTAGATCAACAGAGAGATCGTGCAGATTACGGTTATTAATTCCAATCACCTTTGCCCCTAGATTGATTGCACGTTTCAGCTCTTCCGGATTAGACGTTTCTGTCAATACTCCCATTCCTAGCGAATGCGCAAGATCCGCCAATATACGATAAGTATCATCATTTACTACAGACAACATCAATAAAATGGCATCCGCTTGATGATAACGTGCTAAATAAACTTGATATTCACTTATCATAAAATCTTTGCAAAGAACAGGTTGTGAAATACGCTGGCGAACACGTGGTAAATAGGCAAAATCTCCTTGGAAGTATTTCTCATCGGTTAGAACTGAAACCGCTGTAGCATAATGACGATAAACATCAGCAATACCTTCTAAATCAAACTCTTTTCTAATTAATCCTTTTGAAGGAGAAGCTTTTTTACATTCTAAAATAAATGCCGGTTGTTGCTGAGTCCCTTTGGCTAATGCTTGATAAAAATCACGATCACTTTTTGTCACTTTTGCCTGAAACTCTGCCAAAGGAAATTTTTGTTGCTTCTGTTGTACCCAGATTAATTTATCTGCCACAATTTTTTGCAATACTGTCGCTTTATGTTGCAATGTTTGTGAAAAATTTTGTGTAATCATTGTTATCTCATTAATATTGTGAAAGTTTTTCTAATGTTTTATAGGCGTTGCCACTGGCAATCTGTTCCAATACTTGCTGTGTCGTTTGTTTTAGATCTTGATAACCGAAAAGTCTTAAAAGCAGAGCAGTATTGGCAGCGACTGCATTAACGTGGGCCGGTTCGCCTTTTCCTTGTAATAATGCGCGAATATATTGTGCATTTTGTTCCGGTTCACCACCGCGAATTGCATCAAGTGGTTGCGGTTTTAATCCGAAATCTTCTGCGGTTAATGTATAGCGTTCGATTTTACCTTGATAAATTTCAGCTACTTGTGTTTCTGCGTGTAATGCTACTTCATCCAAACCGGCGCCGTGAACGACAATACTATGTTTATGACCCAATGTTAATGCAGTTTCAGCATAAGGTTGTAGCAATTTTTCATCATAAACGCCTAATAGTTGATGCCTTGGTTTTGCCGGATTAATCAATGGCCCAAGGATGTTAAAAATGGTTCTGGTTTTTAACGCCTGACGTACCGGCACTGCGTGTTTAAAACCACGATGGTATTGAGGGGCAAATAAAAAACAGATGCCGATTTCATCCAGTGCTTTATGTGCAATAGCTGCATCTAAATCTAAACGAGCACCTAATGCTGCCAATACATCGCTTGATCCGGTTTTACTGGAAACGCTTCTATTACCGTGTTTGGCGACTTTTGCGCCCATACTGGCGGCAATAATGGCGCTGGCAGTAGAGAGGTTGATGGTATTTGCACCGTCACCGCCGGTACCGACAATATCGGCAAAGACATAATCTGGTGTAGGGAAAGGTTCAGCAGCTGCTTGTAATGCGGTTACCGCACCACTGATTTCATCTACTGTTTCTCCTTTGAGTTTCAGTGCTATTAATGCACCGGCTAATTGTTCATTAGATAATTCACCTTGTACGATCGCACTAAAAAGTTGTTTGCTTTGTTCACGAGACAGGGAAGTGCCATTAAATAATTGTTCTAATATTTGTTGTGTTTCCATTATTCTTGTCCTCAAGTTTATTTAATTTTTGTTGTTTCTATAGTTGGCTTAATGAGCTAATAACCAATCAATGGTCTGTTTTAAAAGTTGTCCACCTTGTACGGTTAAAATAGATTCTGGGTGAAATTGGAAGCCGCAAATCGGCAAGGATTGATGACGAACCGCCATCACAATATGATTATATTCTGCGTTTACAATCAATTCGGATGGCAAGTTGCTCCCCATTAAAGAGTGGTAACGAGCAACAGAGAGTGGATTAGGCAATCCGGCAAACATTGCTTGATTGTCGTGCGTAATTTTCGATACTTTTCCGTGCATTACTTCACCGGCGTGGACAATTTCCCCATCGAATGCTTCAATAATGGCTTGATGCCCTAAACAAATGCCAATAATTGGGCACTGATGTTTCAATGCATTGATTAACGGCAACATATTACCCGCCTGCTGAGGATTTCCGGGACCGGGAGAAAGTGCCAAAATAGTATCAGATTGCGCTGTTGCTGCTTTAATCAACGTATCCAATTCGCAATCGTTACGATACACTGTCACGTTATGTCCAAGCACACGAAATTGATCGACAAGATTGTAGGTAAAAGAGTCAAAATTATCTAAAAAAAGAATATTAGCCATAACAAAATCCTTACTATTGGCAATTTGTCTGTTTAATTGCCTTAATCACGGCAGCCGCTTTATGTCTGGTTTCATCGGCTTCCATTTGTGGGTCGGAATCCAATACTTCGCCGCAACCAGCTTGAATATAAGCTGTTCCGTTTTGCACAAAAGCAGAGCGAATCACAATGCAGGTATCCAGATCACCTTCCGAGGAGAGGTAACCAACCGCACCACCATAACTATGGCGGCGTTGTTTTTCCACTTGATAAATCAGTTGCATTGCTTTGATTTTAGGCGCACCGGTTAATGTTCCCATATTCATACAGGCTTGATAAGCGTGTAGCGCATCCAATTCAGGTTTAAGTTTACCGACAACTCTCGATACTAAATGCATAATGTGAGAATAACGATCAACTTGCATAAGTTCTGCAACGCGGCGTGTTCCGCTTTCACATACGCGAGCAATATCATTTCTAGCCAAATCAACTAACATAAGATGTTCAGATTGTTCTTTATGATCCAAGCGCATTTCCAGTTCCAAACGAGCATCCAATTCAGGATCGATATTACCTTGCGCGTCAAAGCCTCTTGGACGAGAACCGGCAATCGGATAAATCTCCAATTGACGGGTAGCTTCAGTATATTTTAATGCGCTTTCAGGTGAAGCACCGAACAGGGTAAATTCTTCATCTTGCATAAAAAACATATAAGGGCTTGGATTATTATGCTTTAATTGATGATAGGCTGCTAATGGGCTAGGGCAGTCAAGCGAAAAGCGACGAGAAGGTACAATTTGGAAAACATCACCGATATTAATGTGATGTTTTAGGCGTTCAATAATAGTTTTAAAAGCCTCATCTTCGATATTGACTTTGACTTCAGTAGAAGCGTTTCGACGCGATAATACAATATTATTATTAGATAAAGCCGAAACTATCTGTTCTGCTTGTTGCTGTAATTTTGTTCTATGTTGTTCAGAAAAAGCGTAAGTATAAAGTGTTGCCTGTTCACTTTGATGATCGATCACAATTAATTGTTCAGCTAAGTAAAAGCTATAATCCGGAGAAGTCAAACCATCATCTTCTAAATAAATGTCTTGCATTGGAATGAAATTAGCCACTAAATCATAAGCAAAAAGACCCCCTAGTAAAATTGGTTGAGAGTAGGGTTGATATTGCTGTAATAAAGTTCGCAATCCATCAAATATGGTAATGGTTTTTAATTTACTGTCTTCATCCAACTCATTATTTAATAAGGGAAAAATAACGCTTAACTGATGTGTTGAGTGTTGGGTTTGCAATGTTGTATTAATAGAAAAATGTTGTTGAAGTTGGGCTAAAACATCCGTTCCGTTCTCAGTTAAAGCAATAAATTCTACAGTTTGTTTTCTACATACCACTTTTACTGCGGTTTGAGCAATTAACAAACTTTTTAGGCTGTTTTTACTGCCAATTTCAGCAGAATCTAATAAAAGTGTGTTTGGTTTATTCTCACAAAGACGGGCAAAAAGAGAAGTTGTGTCCGCTTGATAGGGAATAGTTTGTTGGATAACGTCTAAAAAAGCCACGATAGCATCCTCTCCGATATTATTTTGTACTAGCAAAATAGTACAACTACAAAATTTGATTTGCAAGCGCCTTTTAAGAAAATTAAAAAATTGATAGAGCGTGATAACGATTGTATGTTTTAAATTTTTGAGAAATGTCATCACTATAAATAGAAAATAAGAGAGGAAATCGGAAACGCTGTAACAAAATGGACTGTGACAAACAATATTTATTATTTAACATAATATACATTATATTTATAAAGAGACAAGGTTTAAAAATAACGTATTTTATGTTAAATTATTGAGATTTCTTTAATTTAATAAGTATAATTACCATAATTTTATATCTCAATATTTTGTAAAAATAGAAAACAACGGCTCGTTGTTTGAAGATTTGGCTATATTTGACCGTAAAAAAATTTGCACCCTAAGTTAGATGATAAGTCCGACTTAGGGTGCAAATCATTTTTTTATTTCTGACAAAAAATCATTTTTTATTGTGGCTAGCTTTTAGCTTTTCTAAATACGCTAATATTTTTAAATCCCTGCTCTTTTAAATATAACGCTTGAAGACGACTCATTACACCTCGTTCACAATATAGAAAATATTGCTTATTTTGATCTAATGATGGAAATTGAGTTGACAATTTATAAAATGGAATATGAAGAATGGTTTGGCCATTCAGCTGTAATGGATACTCCTCGTGTTCTTCCGGACTTCTAATATCAATAATGACGTCATTACCCTGTAACACAGATACCATTTCAACCTCAGGAACTTCCCTTTCTGTTTGTTCGGCGATCTGTCTAATATCCAAATATTGTGCGTTCCACACAGCATCTTCCAACAAAGAGAAGTCAAAATTAGCTTCTTCGAGTTCAATTTTT
The DNA here is from genome assembly GCF_001678575.1 of Gallibacterium genomosp. 1. Lineage (NCBI taxonomy): Bacteria > Pseudomonadati > Pseudomonadota > Gammaproteobacteria > Pasteurellales > Pasteurellaceae > Gallibacterium > Gallibacterium genomosp. 1. The sequence goes on along the minus strand of NZ_JTJP01000041.1, from coordinate 4,896 downwards.
TCTTTAATTGCTTTTACAGTAGGATTTTTAGAAATTACGCCACAAAATTCCGGCATAGATTTTGCAATATCATCCGTACCTATTTGTTTTGCCATTTCAATGATTTGTTCTTTATCGCTAGAAATTAAAGGACGCAGAACCAAACAATCTGCCGCTTCATCAATTAATCGCAAATTAGTCAAAGTCTGACTAGAAACCTGACCTAATGCTTCTCCGGTCACAATTGCCTGAATTTGAAAACGGTTTGCAACTTTACTTGCTGCTCTAACCATCATCCTTTTCAGTACTACGCCCATCTGACCGTTATCAATTTTTTCTAAGATTTCAGCCACAACTTTTCCAAAATTAATCGCAACAAAACGGACTTTATGCGAACTACCGTAACGATTCCAAATATGGTATGCCATCTGTTTTACACCGATTTCGTGAGCCGCACCACCTAAATTAAAAAAACAGTAATGTACACGACAACCACGTCGTAATAACATATAACTAGAAACACCGGAATCAAAACCGCCTGAAATCAATGATAAGACATCTTCTTGTGTTCCTATCGGATAACCTCCAATTCCTTCTATACGCCCTTTGATCAACATAACGTGATCATTATCAATTTCAATTCTCACCGTTACGTCCGGATGTATAAGCTGTACTTTTGCAGATGCAATATGTTGATTCAGACCTCCCCCGATATAACGCTCTGCATCTAAAGAGGTAAATTCGTGTTTTCCTTTGCGTTTTACACGAACACAAAAAGTTTTGTTTTCCAATTTATTCCCGATATCTTCATATACAATCTGAAAAATATCTTGCAATGTAGAGAATGGCTTCTCTTCAACTTGTAAAAAATGATGAATTCCCGGAATTCGTTGTAGCAACTCTGCCAATAGAGGATATTTAGAATTATCCTTTGTTCTAACTTCTATATAATCCCAATGCTTAATTACAGCAACCTGATCATCATATTTATTCAGAACATTACGGATATTTCCTGTTAAAATTTTTATAAAGCGCTTACGTACGGAATCACTTTTAATCATGATTTCCGGAAAAAGTTTAATAATAAATTTCATATTGTTTCATTGGATTATAAAAATAAGCGCATATTCTACACGAAAAATCGAATAAGCGTAAAAAATACACCTCATTTATAAGGAAATTAGGTACAATAACAACCGTTTGAATAGATTAGGTACTATCATCGTTATGGCAAAAAAAGCACAATCATTAAATTTTGAAAATACTATGATAGAGTTGGAAAATGTTGTCCATTGTTTGGAACAGGGGGATTTACCCTTAGAAGAAGCTCTATCCCAATTTGAACAAGGTATTAAGTTAGCGAAACAGGCTCAAGAAAAGTTGTCAAATGCTGAACAACGAATACAAATTTTATTGGAAAAAAACAGCTCTGCTCCATTAACCAATTTCTCAGTATCATCACCTTCTGAAGAGATTAAAAAAGATGATGATGAGGAAAACTTTTGAAAAAAATCTTATTAGGATGGATCTTTTATGTATCAATTTTCTGAGGATTTAATTGCCTTACAACAACGCAATAATCAATTCCTACAAGAACATTTAGCACGACTGGAAAGTTCCCCAGCACCTTTAGCAGATGCAATGCGTTATAGTTTATTGCTAGGTGGCAAACGAATCCGTCCTTTTCTTGTTTATGCCACCGGAAGAATGCTAGGTGTTGATTTAACAAAGTTAGATCATATTGCTGGTGCAATCGAATGTATTCACTGCTACTCTCTTATTCACGATGACCTACCCGCAATGGATAATGACTCGTTACGTCGTAACAAACCAACTTGTCATATTGCATTTGATGAGGCAACAGCAATTCTTTCAGGTGATGCATTACAAAGTTATGCTTTTGAACTGTTAGCAGAATCTCCTATACCAGACCGACAAAAAATTTTACAATTTCGGTTATTAGCCAATGCATCAGGAGCAGAGGGGATGTGTTTAGGACAAAGTTTAGATTTAATCTCAGAAAATAAACAGATTGATCTAATAGAGTTAGAGCGAATTCATAAAAATAAAACGGGTGCATTAATTACTGCTGCCGTTTTACTAGGATTTTATGCCTCTCCCTATTATCAAAATGAACAAATTAAACAAAAACTTATTTCATTTTCTACTGCGATTGGTTTAGCATTCCAAGTACAGGATGATATCTTAGATATTACTTCCAGTAATGAAGAGCTTGGAAAAAATGCTGGTTCAGATTTGAAGGCACATAAAAGCACTTATCCCCTATTGCTTGGTTTAGATCAAGCGAAAGAAAAAGCCTATTCACTTTATGACTCTGCGAAATCAATTTTATCTGAATTAGAGTTTGATACCTCAGCACTAATGGCATTGGCAGAGTTCATTGTAAAACGGCGAAACTAATTTTTATGGATTATATAATATGTCAAGTTATCCACTTTTATCACAGATCAACTCCCCAGATGATTTACGACTATTACCCAAAGAGCGGTTGCCTGAACTCTGTGAGCAACTTCGCCTTTATCTTTTAGACAGTGTCAGCCAAAGTAGTGGGCATCTCGCATCTGGTTTAGGCACTGTAGAACTTACAGTGGCATTACATTATGTTTTCAATACACCATTTGATCAATTAATTTGGGATGTTGGTCATCAAGCATACCCACATAAAATCTTGACTGGACGCAGAGACCAAATGAAAACTATCCGCCAAAAAGATGGGGTGCACCCTTTTCCTTGGCGTAGTGAAAGCCCTTTTGATGTATTAAGTGTTGGTCATTCTTCCACTTCAATCAGTGCCGGTTTAGGGATTGCCATTTCCGCACAACGAGAAAATGCAGGAAGAAAAACGATTTGTGTGATTGGTGATGGAGCAATTACTGCTGGAATGGCTTTTGAAGCGATGAATCACGCCGGAGCTTTGCATACCGATATGTTGGTGATTTTAAATGATAACGATATGTCTATTTCTGAAAATGTTGGTGCATTAAATAACCATCTTGCTCGTCTACTCTCTGGCTCTTTTTATTCTTCATTACGCGAAGGTGGCAAAAAAATCCTTTCTAGCTTACCGCCAATTAAAGAATTTGTGAAAAAAACAGAAGAACACGTAAAAGGATTTGTTTCCCCGGGGGGTACATTATTTGAAGAGCTTGGTTTTAATTATATTGGCCCAATTGATGGACATAATGTTGATGAATTGATTTCAACGTTGAAAAATATGAGAACCTTAAAAGGGCCACAATTTTTACACGTTATTACCAAAAAAGGAAAAGGATATGCTCCGGCAGAAAAAGATCCTATTGGTTTTCACGGCGTCCCTAAATTTGATCCACTTAGCGGCGAGCTACCTAAAAATAAGTCTACTCATCCAACCTACTCTTCCATTTTTGGTCAGTGGTTATGTGAAATGGCAGAGAATGATCCGAAATTAATTGGCATTACACCGGCAATGCGTGAAGGATCAGGTATGGTGCAATTTTCGCAACGTTTTCCGGATCAATATTTTGACGTGGCTATTGCCGAACAACACGCTGTTACCTTTGCCGCCGGTTTAGCTATCGGTGGATATAAACCAGTAGTAGCAATTTATTCCACTTTCTTGCAACGAGCTTATGACCAAGTCATCCACGATGTAGCTATTCAAAATTTACCTGTTTTATTTGCTATCGACCGTGCCGGAATTGTCGGTGCAGATGGGCAAACCCATCAAGGTGCATTTGATTTAAGCTATTTACGTTGCATTCCAAATTTAATTGTAATGACGCCAAGCGATGAAAATGAATGTCGCCAAATGCTCTACACCGGATACCATTGTGGACAACCTGCCGCTGTGCGCTATCCGCGTGGCAATGGAACTGGTGCAGAATTACAACCGCTACACGCTTTAGAAATAGGTAAAGCTAATCAAGTCAGAAGTGGTGAAAAAGTAGCCATTTTGAATTTCGGCACATTATTGCCGGAGGCATTACAAGTTGCTGAAAAATATCATTATGCCGTGATTGATATGCGTTTTGTTAAACCTATCGATAAAGAATGTTTAGCTAAAATCAAAGATCAATATACATTAATTGTGACTTTGGAAGAAAATGCGATACAAGGGGGTGCTGGTTCTGCTGTTCTGGAGGTCTTGGCTGAATTAGGAGGATATATGCCGCAGGTATTGCAATTAGGTTTACCCGATTATTTTATTCCTCAAGGTACACAACAAGAAATTTATCACTTATTAAAATTAGATGCAGAAGGTATTGAGGAAAAAATTCAAGAAGTATTACTAAGGGGAAAATAATGGCTTCAACCGAAAGTTATTTATATTTTGTTCTTGATCAACTAAAGGATTTAAAAACAATAACTTATAAAAAAATGATGAGGGAATATCTTCTGTATTATCAAGGTAAAGTCATTGGTGGAATTTATGACAACCGGTTGTTATTGAAATCCACCCCTAGTACCACTTTATTAACAATGCATATTAAACAAGACTTCCCTTATCAAGGGGCAAAACCAATGTTGTTAATAGACGATAAAGATATAGAAAATCATCCTTTTTTAACTAAACTTATTCAAATTATTAGTAAAGATTTAGAAAAATTACCCAACTAAATGGCAATTTAGATAATAGAATTACTATTTATTGAATGGTTTGTATAACTTGTAACTTGATTATTAGTTCGTTTAGTATGAAATATCGTTATCGGCTACTTGTTTGTTTGAAAGTTCTAATTACAAAAAATCGGCATAGTAGACAAAATTGTTGCTAAAAAGTGGCTTAAAGCCTTATAGTACAAGGCTTTAAGCCCTCTTTTTGAAATATGAATAAAAAACTGCTCATTTTGCCAAAGTGCAGAAATAAAGAAACATGGCAAATTAAATAATTTTCAACGTTATTTTTGTCACCAATGC
>NZ_JTJP01000040.1:0-10695 GCF_001678575.1 Gallibacterium genomosp. 1 | reverse complement strand
AACGATCTCTGGCTAATTTAATATGTTGCATTTTAATTAACTCAAATAACTAACTCATATAATCTATTTTGAATTGAAATAAGACATAATATTAACGGAAAAATTCCCCCTTTTTAGGAACATATTTCATTAAATGCATAAATCTTAAACATTATCTAAAAATTTATTTGATCCCCTACAGGATTTGCATAAAATACAGACCGATTTTTAGAAAGGTACCGTTATTATGCACACTTCACAACCGCCCCTAGTTGAATTAAAAAATATTTCAGTTGAGTTTAATAACAAAATTGTATTGCAAGATGTTTCGTTATCAATTCAACCACGCTCCATCACTACTATCGTTGGGCCGAACGGCGGTGGAAAATCTACTTTGCTTAAAGTTTTGTTAAAACTGATTATGCCTAAGAGTGGATCTGTCCACTATGCTGCCAATACCAAAATTGGTTATGTACCACAAAAAATACATTTGGATAACTCATTCCCTATTACAGTAAAAAAATTTCTTTCACTTAAACCGAAAACAACGAAACAGGATATTGAAAAGGTACTACAATTGCTTTCTATCACCCGTTTGGGGGAACAAAGTATGCAAAAATTATCCGGTGGAGAAATGCAACGTGTTCTATTGGCGCGTGCTATCTTGAACAAACCTAATCTATTGGTATTGGATGAGCCAACTCAAGGTGTTGATATTATTGGGCAAAATGAACTTTACCAGTTAATTAATCAAATGAGGGAACGATTTGATTGTGCTGTACTAATGGTTTCTCACGATCTACATTTAGTGATGGCAAAAACCGATCACGTACTCTGCATCAATCATCATATCTGTTGTGAAGGTACACCGGACTCCATCAGTGCTCATCCGAATTTTATTAACTTTTTTAACAATCAGAATGAACAGAATGTTGCTATTTATACGCACCATCATAATCATAAACACAATCTACACGGTGATGTCTGCTGTTCTGGCGAACATCATTCTGCTGATTGCCAACATCAACATTAAGGTTAATTATGTTTGAAATTATTTTTCCTGCTTGGATAACCGGCATTATTTTATCTTTAATCACAGCCCCACTCGGTGCTTTTGTTGTTTGGCGGAAAATGGCTTATTTTGGAGACACCCTGTCACATTCCGCATTACTCGGTATTGCTTTGGGCATCGCTTTTAATTTTAATCCTTATATCGCCATTCTTTTACTGATTATTTTATTAGCGCTTATTCTGGTTTGGTTAGAAAACAACACCCATTTTGCTGCTGATACCTTGCTCGGTATTATTGCTCACACTTCTCTTTCATTAGGTGTAGTTACTATTGGCTTAATTGGCGGCGTCAGAGTCGATTTAATGAATTATCTGTTCGGCGATCTGCTCGCCATTACTTATCAAGATTTACTCTGGATAGGTATTGGCGTTATTTTAGTATTGAGTATTCTATGTTACTTCTGGCAAGCATTGATTTCTGCCACAGTAAACCCGGAATTAGCACAAATTGAAGGGATTGATGTCAAAAAAGGACGCATTGTGTTAATGTTGCTAACTGCCATTACGATTGCATTAAGTATGAAATTTGTCGGCGCATTAATTATTACCTCTCTACTGATTATTCCTGCTGCTACTGCTCGCCGTTTTTCCCGCACACCGGAAAGTATGGCAATTATTGCCGTGGTAATCAGTATGATTGCAGTAACCGGAGGATTACTACTCTCGGCATTTTATGATACAGCTGCCGGTCCATCTGTGGTGATTTGTTCTGCTTTACTATTTGTTTTATCATTATTCAAAAAACAACAGGAGTAGCTATGAGCAAACTTTTAGAAGATCGTAATGATATTGAACTACTGGTTAATCGCTTTTATGATTCGCTTTTAGCCGATGAAAGAATTGGATATATGTTCGCTCATCTACGCGGAAAACATTGGCAAACCCATTTAGAAAAAATGTATCGATTTTGGGAAAGTAATATTTTTGATATGGAAAGTTATCAAGGAAATCCAATGTTGGCACATATCAAAATACACAACCGCCAGCCAATGAGCGAAGAGATGTTCGCTATTTGGCTATCTCACTGGCAAAATACGGTAAATCAGCTCTTCTACGGCGAAAAAGCTGAAAAAGCCCTTTTTCGAGCGGCGACAATTAAAGATTTGATGCAACAACGTGTACTCACTGATGAGCTACCAATGTTTATGCAGAAAATCAGACCAATTCGAGGTTAATAATGAGCTATTGTGATTATGTTAATCAATTAGCGGAGGATGAAGATCCATTTAATAAATCATATCACGATCATCGTTATGGTTTTCCGATTGAAGATGATAATGAGCTGTTTGCCCGTTTAGTAATGGAAATTAATCAAGCAGGGCTTAGCTGGACGTTGATCTTAAAGAAAGAACAGGGCTTTCGACTTGCTTATGACCAATTCAATATCGCAAAAGTGGCTAACTATAATGATGAAGATCGCCAACGCTTATTGAATAATCCGGATATTATTCGCAATCGTCTTAAAATTAATGCCGCTATTTATAATGCCAAACAGATCTTACAACTACAGCAACAATTCGGTTCATTTAAAACGTGGCTCGATCATCACTATCCCCAAACACTACCCGAATGGGTCAAACTGTTTAAAAAACAGTTTAAATTTGTTGGCGGAGAAATTGTTAATGAATTTCTTATGAGTACTGGTTACTTACCGAACGCTCACGATAAAACCTGCCCGCTTTATCAAAAAATTCTACAAACAAATGTGAAATGGAAAGAATCATCTTGAATTGGTGATGTAGTAATTTGTCTACTATGCCAAGAAATAGCCAATGCTATTTAAATGGTGTTATTACAGGAGCTAAAGACAAATCATCAAAATGAGGAATGTGGGACAAAATCAGAAAATTTCATCAACCCTTGTCCTATAATGGTTTATAGAATTGATGTAACGTTTTATAAAACCATTATTTAAAAAGTTACATCAACGTTACATCAATCTTGAAAACAAATGCAATCCTATGCAATAAATAAAAATGACCTTTTTTATATTTTTCAATAACTTGCAACGCTATGCAATGTTATGAATATAACCAGTGGTGGAGCTGGGGGGAGTTGAACCCCCGTCCGAAATTCCTCTACCTTCAGCACTACATGTTTAGTCTAGTCTTTAATTTCACTTAATCACTGCGGACAGACACGCGATAACTAAGCTAGTTTGATTCAATTTAGTGTTTCGATCCTCAAACGGCGGCTTCCACACGATCTCGTTTAAGTTGACTCCTCTTTAATCCCCGTCTTACGAGCGGAAGCTAGGGAGAGAAGGCTTTACGCAGGTTATTAAGCTGCTAAAGCGTAGTTTTCGTCATTTGCGACTATTGTTTTGCGGTTTATTTACGAGGCCTACCGCACCTCGACATGCACCTTAGGCTTTGCTAATCCCGTCGAATCCTAGATCAGCCCCAAAATTGGGCAACAGTTTAACAGAAAGAAAAAAAAAGAAAAGTTAAAGTTATCCTTTCTTTATTAGAAAGAATAACTTTTAAGCTATAAATTTAATAAACGTTCTAGAGAAGGTGCAAAATAGTAACTGCCTGTTACTGGTTTAGTAAAACCTAATAGTCGATCTGTTTTTCCGTCTAATTCTCCAAACATACTAAGTAACTGCTGTTCAATATTGTGAAGCTTACTGCAATAAGCAATGAAATATAAACCGTGTTTACCACTTACTGTACCATAAGGTAAGCTTTGGCGAATGATTTTTAAGCCTTTTCCATTTTCTTTTAAATCAACACGACCAACGTGTGAGGTCGGTGGCACATCATCAAGTTCAACACTATCCGGTTTCGTTCTTCCAATAACTTGTTCTTGTTTTTGCTGATCTAATTTTTGCCATTTATCCAATTGGTGTTCCCAACGTTGAGCGAATACATAACTACCATCTTTATCTATTCCGTCAGCCACCAGCCCAATTGATCTGCGTAATTCATCTCCTACTGGATTTTCAGTTCCATCAATAAAACCTGTAAGATCTCGTTCTTCTACCCAGCGGAAACCGTGAGTTTCTTCTTTAACCTCAATTGCTTCACCAAAAATTTGTAACGCTTGCTGTGCAAGAGAAAAATTTACATCATGTCGCAACGAGAGAATATGAATTAATAAATCATTCTGTGTTGCAGGTGCTGCCAAATTTCCCTTTCCTAATTGAGTAAAAGATTTTAATTCTGTCGCATCAGCCTGATTAGATAACTCTCTCCAGGCATCATTACCAAAGGCTACAATACTATAAAGATGTGCATCAGGATATTGTTGTTGTAATGCTTCTGTTGCTTTGACCAAAGCTCTGCAGGATTGAGCAACTGCCGAAAAATCAATAATGTTTGCTTCAATAAAAATTGCTGCTTTGCAGTGTTCTAATAAAATGCCTGTTTGTGCTGTCATACTTTCCCCTATTTGTTTCAATAAAAATAATTGAACGTTATTATAATGCAAATGGGGAAAAGGTTGAGGCATTATTTTTAAGCAAACGTTTGCTTAAAAATATTAAAAGAGATTTTCATTTCAATCAAAAATCTGTATAATGCCGCCGCAATATTTTTCAATCATTTTATTTATTAACTTTTAACAAAGAGAGATATTGCAATGCTTAGAGTAATTAAAGAAGCCCTCACCTTCGATGATGTTCTTCTTGTTCCTGCACATTCCACCGTATTACCAAATACGGCAAATCTTTCAACCCAGCTTACTCAAAAAATCCGTTTAAATATCCCTATTCTGTCTGCCGCGATGGATACCGTAACTGAAGCCAAAATGGCGATTGCACTTGCACAGGAAGGTGGTATCGGCTTTATCCATAAAAATATGAGTATTGAACGCCAAGCTGAGCGTGTACGTAAAGTGAAAAAATTTGAAAGCGGTATTGTTAATGATCCAATTACCGTACGCCCAACTACGACACTCGCTGAAGTAGCAGAATTGACAAAGAAAAATAAATTTGCTGGATATCCAGTGACTTCAGAAGATGGGGATTTATTAGGAATCGTAACCGGTCGTGATACTCGTTTTGTTTCTGATTTATCGTTACCAGTTACATCAGTAATGACACCAAAAGAACGACTTGTAACTGTAACTGAAGGCAATTCATTCGATCGGGATCATATTTTTGCCTTGATGCATCGTCATCGTGTGGAAAAAATCTTAGTAGTTAATGAGCAATTTAAATTAAAAGGGATGATTACCCTTAAAGATTACCAAAAATCTGAACAGAAACCAAATGCCTGTAAAGATGAATTTGGACGTTTACGCGTTGGTGCAGCGGTTGGTGCCGGAGCTGGTAATGAAGCTAGAATTGATGCTTTAGTAAAAGCAGGTGTAGATGTTTTATTAATTGACTCGTCTCACGGTCATTCTGAAGGTGTGTTACAGCGTGTGCGTGAAACACGTGCAAAATATCCTGATTTACAAATTATTGCTGGTAACGTAGCGACTGCTGAAGGTGCGATTGCTTTAGCTGATGCTGGTGCGAGTGCAGTGAAAATTGGAATTGGGCCAGGTTCAATCTGTACAACTCGTATCGTGACAGGGGTAGGCGTGCCGCAAATTACAGCAATTGCTGATGCAGCAGAAGCATTAAAAGATCGCGGTATTCCTGTTATTGCAGATGGTGGTATTCGTTATTCAGGTGATATTGCCAAAGCGATTGCTGCTGGTGCATATTGTGTGATGGTAGGTTCAATGTTAGCTGGAACAGAAGAAGCTCCAGGCGAAATTGAACTTTATCAAGGACGTGCTTTTAAATCTTACCGTGGTATGGGGTCTTTAGGGGCGATGGCAAAAGGTTCATCAGATCGCTACTTCCAAAGCGATAACGCCGCCGACAAACTCGTGCCAGAAGGCATCGAAGGACGCATTCCATACAAAGGCTACTTAAAAGAAATTATCCACCAACAAATGGGCGGTTTACGTTCTTGTATGGGCTTAACGGGCTGTGCCACCATTGAAGATCTCCGCACCAAAGCCCAATTTGTGCGAATCAGCGGTGCAGGTATTAAAGAAAGCCACGTCCATGATGTTACCATCACCAAAGAAGCGCCAAATTATAGAATGGGGTAAATAAAAGTGCGGTCAATTTTTTGGAGGTTTTATAGATGAAATTTATTAGGATGTTAAGTTTAAGCACTCTACTATTAACAGGATGTGCAATGTTTTATCCTGAATACAGTGGAGAAAGTACAGCTGATTCTCAATTAAAATCTGATACTGAGCGAGCTTTAATTTTCCCATTTGTGCATTACTATAGTTGTTCTATAGGAAAGATAAAAATTCATACACAAATATTAAATGTTGAACAAGAGCCTAATAGTAATACATTAAAATTGGCTCAAGAATTATGGAAAGTAAATGCTTGCGGAAATCTTAAAGATATTTATATAGATTTCATCCCTGATGGACATGGTGGCACTTTTATAAAAAGTAGATTTACACCTTAAAAATATTATTAATTCTGAGAAAAATAAAAAATGAACAACATCCACAATCACAAAATTTTAATCTTAGACTTTGGTTCGCAATATACCCAATTAATCGCACGCCGTATTCGTGAAATTGGCGTTTATTGTGAATTATGGGCATGGGACGTTGCAGAAGAACAAATCCGTGAATTTAATCCAACGGGGATTATTCTTTCAGGCGGGCCTGAAAGCACCACGGAAGAAAACAGCCCACGAGCGCCTGAATATGTGTTTAACGCGGGCGTGCCTGTGTTAGGCATTTGTTACGGAATGCAAACAATGGCAATGCAGCTTGGCGGTTTAACCGAAACTTCCGATCACCGCGAATTTGGCTATGCCTCTGTTTTGCTTAAAAATACCACCGCACTTTTCGCGGGCTTAGATGATGGCGATCACAAGTTAGATGTTTGGATGAGCCACGGCGATAAAGTTACCCAATTACCACCGCACTTTCAAATCACGGGAACAACGCCAACTTGCCCGATTGCAGCGATGTCCGATGAAAGCCGTCATTTCTACGGTGTGCAATTCCACCCAGAAGTTACCCACACCAAGAGTGGCTTAGCCCTTTTGACCAATTTTGTGGTGAATATCTGCGGTAGTGAACGCAACTGGACACCAGAAAACATTATCGAAGATGCCGTTGCTCGCATTAAAGCACAGGTGGGTGATGATGAAGTGATTTTAGGGTTGTCCGGTGGCGTGGATTCTTCCGTTACTGCTCTATTATTACATCGCGCTATTGGTAAAAACTTACACTGTGTTTTCGTGGATAATGGCTTGCTGCGCCTAAACGAAGCCGATCAAGTTATGGAAATGTTTGGCGATAAATTCGGTCTAAATATTATCCGTGTCGATGCTGAAGATCGTTTCTTAAATGCGTTAAAAGGTATTGAAGATCCGGAAGCAAAACGAAAAACAATCGGTAAAGTATTCGTTGAGGTTTTCGATGATGAATCTAAGAAATTAACTAGCGTAAAATGGTTGGCACAAGGCACTATTTACCCTGATGTAATCGAATCCGCTGCTAGCAAAACGGGTAAAGCACACGTTATCAAATCTCACCATAACGTAGGCGGTTTACCCGATTATATGAAACTTGGCTTAGTCGAACCTTTACGTGAGCTATTTAAAGACGAAGTGCGTAAAATCGGTTTAGCACTTGGTTTGCCTGCTGAAATGCTCAATCGTCATCCATTCCCAGGTCCGGGGTTAGGTGTACGTGTACTTGGTGAAGTGAAAAAAGAATATTGCGATTTACTTCGTCGTGCCGATGCAATCTTTATCGAAGAACTTTACAATTCGGGCTGGTACTATAAAGTTAGCCAAGCGTTTACCGTATTTTTACCAGTCAAATCCGTTGGTGTAATGGGAGATGGACGTAAATATGATTGGGTTGTTTCCTTGCGTGCGGTAGAAACTATTGATTTTATGACAGCACATTGGGCTCATTTACCTTATGATTTGATCGGTAAAATCTCCAACCGTATTATTAATGAAGTGGATGGTATTTCTCGTGTGGTTTATGATGTCAGCGGAAAACCTCCTGCAACGATTGAGTGGGAATAAAATCTTCGTATTTCATAACATATCACTATATTTCAAAATAAAGATAAAGCCTTGTTATGCAAGGCTTTTACCGTTTCAATGTATTTCATAGCATTTCAAGTTATATCAAATTTTTTGCGGTATAAATGTCGGTGTAATATTGCGTAACTCTTAAAAAAGATCAAAAATACCGTCAAATTAATAACGGTATATTTGGAGATATATTATGCTTACCGATACAAAAATCAAGTCTTTGAAACCTAAAGAGAAATTGTATAAAGTTTCTGATCGTGACGGACTTTATGTTGCGGTATTAACATCAGGCTCTATCGTTTTTCGATATGACTATAGAATTAATGGAAGACGTGAAACTTTGACGATTGGTAAGTATGGCGTTGATGGAATTAACCTATCTAAAGCTAGAGAGCTATTGATGATTGCTCGAAAACAAGTTAGTGAGGGAATTTCTCCTGCTGCTGAGAAACGTAATACGAAAAATCAAATTCGTAATGCGGAACGATTTTCTGCGTTTGCGGAAAGATATTTGGAAGATGTTAGATTGGCGGAAAGCACAAAAGCATTACGTATTGCGACTTATGAACGAGACATCAAAAATACTTTCGGTAATCGATTGATGACAGAAATTACCTCAGATGAGATTCGGCGGCATTGTGAAAAAATAAAAGACAGGGGTGCACCATCCACAGCTATTTTTGTAAGAGATTTGATTGCAAATGTGTATCGTTATGCGATTGCTCGTGGGCATAAATATACTAATCCTGCTGATGAAATTTCTAATTCATCCATTGCCACATTTAAAAAACGCGAACGTGTGTTATCTCCGCGAGAAATCCATTTGTTTTTTAACGCTTTGGATGAAATGCAGTCTGATTTTGCTTTACGTAAAGCAGTAAAATTTATTTTGCTAACTTTGGTGAGAAAAGGGGAATTAATCAATGCGACTTGGGATGAGGTTAACTTTAAAAATAAAGTATGGACGATCCCAGCTGAAAGAATGAAAGCAAAGCGGATGCACAATGTTTATTTGTCAGAACAGGCCCTTGATTTAATTATTGCTTTTCAAATTTATTCTGAGGGTTCGCCATATCTGTTACCAGGGCGAATAAATAGAAGAAAACCAATTGCGAACAGTTCTATTAACCGAGTAATTGATCACTGTATTAAATATATAAACCGTGAAAAACCTCTAATTGATTATTTTACGGTTCATGATTTACGCAGAACTGGTTCAACGTTATTGCACGAAATGGGCTTTAATAGTGACTGGATTGAAAAATCTCTTGCCCACGAACAACAGGGAGTTCGCGCTGTGTATAACAAGGCAGAATATGAAGTACAAAGACGTGAGATGATGCAAGCGTGGGCAGACAAGGTTGATGAGTGGATTAGAGGTGAAGGGATTTAATATTAAGTGTAGAAGATCAAACCCAATCTGACAACCATCCGTTTAAAAATGAGTGCCTGTCATATTATGGTTGATCTTCTACAAATTAGTCCAATAATTGTCGCTCTACTTCAGCACTGCTTCCTTGTAATTTAGTATTTCACAATTAATAGGGAAATTACTTTTAAAGTCCTTTAAAGGTTTTATCCAATCTCAATTGGATAACCACCTTTTCCTGTGAATTCAAAAGTTTTTTGATGATGTGGCCATAATACCCCTTCGGAAGATGGTATCAAAGAATCTGCCTCTAAGTAGATATCACGAGTATCTCTACTTCCCTCACTAATGAAATCATCGCTATATGTCAATGTCGCTACTTGCCAACCTCGTTTTAATAATTGATCTTCCGGGTTTGATTGAGCGTAAGAAGTAAGTAATTCTACAGCACGCTTATCATCAATACCAACATCACTTGGGCTAGGTTTAATAGTTATGCCATAAGTTGGATATAGCGTGTAACTTAACTTAATGTCCTGTTCAAGCTTGTCATAAATGACATCAAGTCGTTCATCTTCGATGTCTTTTCCATCTTCACACTCATAAATTCTATAATGGTTGATATTCTCATCAATTTCTTGAGCGTAATAATTTACCACTTTGACTCGTTCCATTTCTGTTAAATTAGGTGCGTAGATTTCATTTTTTGTAGATGGCAATAACTTAAGTTGTTTCATAAATTCTGAGGCAGTGGCGGCATTAATTACGGCAAAGCGCTCTTTATTTTGGACATCACAATCAATAATCAATAGGTTCAATAAAAAAGCGGTATTTTGTGAAAAATGCACCATTTTCTAGATAGAAACGTATCTCATTTTCTCCAATATTAAACTGCTGATTATCCGCAGCTAAAGTGATTTCTGTAACACTAGATGAAACTAAAATTTTAGGATTTTGATTAATTTGATAGGCTGTATCAACGCTTAGCCCAGTAAGTTTGATTCGGTAATTGGCGCTGTATCTTATCGTTTCTACAGGATTATCATTCTCTAACATCGTCAATTGTGGATTATAACCCGGTGTAATGAAGTATTTCGGAAATGGTGTTCCTCTCTGCTTGATTACATACATTAGAAAATGGCGTTTAATCAACTTATCCAATTCACTTGTATCTAAACGATAATTTTTTTCTCTAGCTTGTTGGTAAAAGACATTAAGGTTTTCCGGTGTTAGCACAGAGAAAAA
>NZ_JTJP01000039.1:0-12722 GCF_001678575.1 Gallibacterium genomosp. 1 | reverse complement strand
AATTATTTTTACAGCAGGTTTCAGCGAAATAATCTTACTTTGTCTTTTTCATTATTTACTGCACCAAGAGAGTGCAGTTTTTTTATAAGCAAATTCAAAATTCATTTAAAAAGTGTAATGGTACATTACAGTTATATTAGAAGTTCAAGCTCCTTTGAAGAATATATCTTTGCAGGCAATAAAAGTGAATTCGATAAAGCTAGTTTATAGCTTGATTTTTCTGAAATTGGTGGCTTTTTAAAAAAGATAATACGAAAAAATTTACTAAAAGAATTTTCTCAAAAAAGGAATGGAAGCCAAAATGCAACTTTTAGCAAAAGTTTCATCTCATTTTCTTATGTTTAAGTTCAAAATAACAAGCTGAAGCAAATCCCGCATTTTTTGAATGTAAATAGCGAAAAAATAAGCTAAGGTGAACCTTAGCTTATTCCGTTTATTTTGCGATCACTTCTTTGGTGAAATCAGCAATGGCGGCTTTGCTCCAATCTAGTGGGAAGAATGGAATATCCGCTTCGCCCACTTCCGCATTTAATGGGCGGATACCAAAATGGTCGGCTAATTTTTGTTGCGTTTCAGGTGAAACTAGCCAGTTGGTAAACACTAAACTTGCTGCAGGGTGTGGAGCATTTTGTGCGACAACCACCACATTACCACCGCCCGGCATACCAAATTTTGGCACATAGAATTTCAATCTTGGTGTTACCGCACCTTGTTTTTGCAAGCTGAACAAGTGATCTTGCCAAGCGGAAACAATATCTAATTCGCCATCATTTAAGCGTGTTAAGCTGTCCGCGTTCGAGGCGGTGCGTACCATATTTTGTTTATTTTGATTGAACCAATCCCAAGTGCTTTGCCATTTTTCGGTTTGAGCTGCGTCAAAAGGCGTGTTTTGATAATCATAATTACCACTGATGTTGAGCAAGGCTTGGAAAATAAAGGCTTTGCCCGAAGCCCCACCATTTGGATCAGCGTAACCAAATTTTCTCGGGTGAGTTTGGATATAGTTCACGGTTTCTTGCCAGCTTTGTGGTAACTGATCTTCTGAAACCCGTAATGGATCATAGGCAAAGCCTGTTTGGTTGCCCCAAAAGCCCATTGCTTGATTGCCAAATTTCACTCCTTGCAAAGCGTGGTTGGCTTGAGCGAAATTAGGCAAGCTGTTGAGATTTCGTAACACATCATTTTTCTGCACGATAGGATAATTGTCGGCAGCGATGGCGATCACGTCCATTTTCCCTTTACTAAGGGATTTTTCAGCGATCAGCTTATTCATATTACCGTCTAAAGTGCCTTCAGGAATTTTCACTTTGATGCCATAGGTTTTTTCAAAATCTTTGACAAAAAGACGGAATTGCGGTTGTAAATACCACACGCTAAAGGTTACCGAGCCTTCTTGTTTAGCTTGTGCCACAATCTCTTCCCAGCTTTTTTGGCTGAGATCTTGGGAAGCCGAAACGGACAGGGCGGTGGTTAGCCCTAAACTGATTAATGCGGTTTTGATAAGACGAGTTTTCATCATTGTTTCTCCTCTGGTGGAAATCAGGCTTTGCCTGTGGATTGTGATAAATAGTTACCTTTCAATAAACGCTCGATAATTAACAGCAAGATAACGTTTGGAATTAGTAAGATGATCGATACCACGGCGGCATTTGGGCGAATGAAAGAGTAGCCCAAGAAAGAATAAAGTATGGTTGGCACGGTGATAAAATCTGGTGAACCGATGACAAAAGAAATACTAAATTCTTCGATACTTTTCACTAAACAGAAAATAATTGACGCCAAAAATGCGGGTTTTAGCATAGGTAGATAAACATCTTTAAAGGTGGTGAATTTTGACGCACCAAGATCGCGACTTGCATCAATCAAATCTTGTGGAACAGAAGAAAATCCTGAAGATAAAATGCGAATCGCGTAAGGTAATGTCATTACTGTATGCCCGATAATAATGCCGATCATTGGATTGCTAATGTTGAGCTGAATTAACACCGCACTAAAGAATAGCGCAATGATCATTCCTGGGATCACCAAAGGAATTAAGGTAATAAGTTCGGCAATTTTTTTACCACGAAACTCCATTCGTCCAAAGGCATAAGCTGTTGGCAAGGCAAGCGTGATGGCGATTAAAGAAACAATCGGCGCAATGGTATAGCTATTCAGCATTGCTTCTTTCAGGGCGGTGTTTTCCCACACATAATGCCAACGCTCAAAAGACAGCACAGGCGGGAAAATATCGGGATAGCTCCAAGGGTGTTGCGGATCAACCAGCGACCACAGCCCAGCCATTAAGAAAGGCAACACCAACCAAACAAAATTCACCACCACAAAAAAGATCAGCACAATGCGGTTAATTAAACGGGTGTTGTTACTTTGGATTCTGTTCATTTTACCGCTCCTCGTTTAACAGATAATGGACGAATAATTAAGGTGATGAGAACGGAGGCTAGGGCAGAAGTCAGCATTATCACCATTGCCAACACCGCACTTTGATTCCATTCTTCAAACTCATAAGCACTCATTTGCATAAAGCGAGCGAGAGAGTAGGTATCACGCGGACCCGCAATGCTGTAAAAGGCGAAATCGCCCAACGCACCGATAAAAATCAAAATAAAGGAGACTTGCACCGCCCCGAGCGTGAGAGGAAAGATCACATAGATAAATCGCTGCCAACTGTTTGAACCCAGATTTGACGCAGCATCAAACAGATCACTTTTCAGCGAATTGACTGCACCGCCAACCAAAATTAACGCAAAGGGAATATTTTTCCACATTTGCAAAATCACAATGCCCCAGCCGAAGCTATCATTTTGTAGGGATTTTGGTTCTTGCCAAATGCCGAGCCAAACCAGTGTTTCGTTTAAAATACCGTGATAGGAAATCATATTCATAAACAAAAAGGCGGCTACCAAGCCCGGCACAAGCATCGGCATACGGAAAAAGGTGATGATAAATTCTTTGCCTTTCATTGGGTTGCGTAGCCATAAGGCGATAGGGTAGGCGACCAAAATCGACAGCAACGCTCCAAGGAAGGAAACCCGCACGGAATACCAAAAGGATTTATGAAAAATCGGGTTGCTCAGCACTTCTTGCCAGTAATCCAAGGTGAAATGCGAGGGTTCGCCATACATATTTTGTAAGCCGAAACTTTGTGCCACCACTAAATAAAAGGTTGAACCCATTAATAATAAAATCGTGCCAAGCCCTGTGCTTAACAGTAGCCAAGCCTTGAGATCTTGTTTTACCGATTTCATACTGCCTCCAAGAAACGAATGGCATTGCGTGCGAGGGTGAAAAATAATTCTTCTGATTGATTTAACAACGGCGAAAATTTGGTTAATTGCAACCGCACTTTCTCATTTGGCAAACCTGAAGTTACCAAGCCTTGCACTTCAGTCATATTGCCCATAAAGGCGGTTTGTAGCACTTTGACGCTAAATTTATTCTCCACATTGCTATTTGGCTCACAAGGGACGGCATCTTCAGGACGAAAACAAATATAAATATTCTCAGCCACAGGCTTGTGGGCGGATTGCACAATAAATTTGCCCCAAAGGGAATCCACTTGATAGAGATCATCTTGCCAATGTTTGACGTTCGCTTTAGTAATGTTTGCCACGCCAATAAAATCGGCAATAAAGCGATTTTTCGGTTGGTAATAAATCTCTTGTGGCGTGCCGATTTGTTCGATTTGCCCTTTATTCAACACAATGATTTTATCGGACATCGACAGGGCTTCCGCCTGATCGTGGGTCACATAAATACTAGTAAGATTGTATTGATGAGAAAGTTGCTTAATTTCAAAACGTACACTTTCGCGTAATTTGGCATCAAGGTTTGATAATGGCTCATCAAATAAAATTACATCAGGACGGGTTACCATTGCCCTTGCTAATGCCACACGCTGTTGCTGACCACCTGAAAGCTCAGAGGGCAGTTTCAGCTTTTGCGTTTCCAAATCCATTTGCTTTAATGCCACATTTAAACGGGCGATTTGCTCATCAATCGGCACATTTTTCTGTTTCAAGCCGTAGCAAATATTGTGCGAAACGTTCAAATGCGGAAAAAGGGCATAGGATTGAAAACACATCGCCGTGTTACGTTTTTCAGGTGGAATGTTATTCACGGGGCGATCACCGATGATAATTTCGCCCTCGTCAGCCTTATGAAAGCCTGCAATTAGTTTTAAGAGCGAGGTTTTTCCACAGCCGCTCGGGCCGAGCAAGGTAACAAACTCTCCTTCTTCTGCGGTGAAAGAAATATTATTGGCGGCATAAAAATCGCCAAATTTTTTGGTGATATTGCGTAATTCGAGTTTTGCCATTGTTGAGTCGCTCCTCTAGGTGGGTTGCCAGTTGATAATCTTACTCTAAACCAAATCTTCATTTTTACGCAATTAGAATTTAATTATTAAATTCTAATAAGTTTATTTTTGTGAATGAGATCACATATTTTAGTAAAATAAAGGTGTAATAATCGAATTTAATTTGCTAACACAAGCTATCAACTCTAAAATGAATTTAAAAATTAAATTGAAAATTAAAAAATAGGAGAGAAAAATGGCATTTGAGTTTAACGTAACAGAAAAAGGGCAGGTTTTGGCAAATAGTCATCGTGGTTATAGTGCAAAATATCCTGAAAATACAATGCCTGCGTTTGTCGGTGCGTTGGAGGCAGGCACGCACAGCATTGAGCTAGATATTGCGATGACGAAAGATGAAAAAATGGTGGTTATCCACGATTTTTCTATCGAACGCGTTTCTAACGGTGAAGGTTATGTGGAACAAATGACTCTTGCTGAGCTACAACGCTATGATTTTGGTGAAAAGTTCTCACCTGAATTCAAAGGTACGCACATTGTGGAATTAGAAACCGTGTTGAAATGGGCATTAGAAAATAATGTCGGTTTGATTGTAGAAGCCAAACAACGCCGTAATCATCAGCGTTTTGCCGAAGTGCTAGCGGAAATGTTGCAACGTACCAACACGGTAGATCAAATTTTGCTATTAGGCTTTGATCACGTTTTAATTAATAAAGTCAAAGCATTATTACCAGCATTGCGTTTGCAAGTGGTTACCCTCGCACGCTATAACGATCAGCTCAGTGCGGTGTTGGGATCAAACGCCAGCAGTGTTTGCGTGGAATACCACTATGTTGGCAAAGAAGATTTAATTGCCTACAAAAAAGCAGGGCTGTCAGTGAGAATGTATCTGCACGAATCCAAAGAAATCCCCGTGTTAGAAATGTACAATCAAAAATACGGCTATGATACCGAAAGCGAAATTATCCAATGGCTAAGTGAAGGCTTGATCGATATGCTCAGCCACGATGATATTCCGTATCTAAAATCATTAATTGAAAAAGCGGGGAAAGTGCCTTATTAACCGTCATAAAATCTAACCTAAGCACTCTCTTAGGTTAAAGCTCAGAAGGTAAAAACCAATATATAATAACCGGCATAGTGTTCTTAAAAAGATCCAGTATTCTGTCCACTATGCCTTAAAATCAAACAACGATAAAATAACCCACTGCTCCTTTCAGCTGTTCGTTGATAAAAATAAGTGGAATACGATTGCGTTGCCACGGTGGCACAGCAAGCATCTGCCATACTTTTTTAATGTCAGTATGTTTTGTATTAGCTTTAATTTTTACCGTTTTAGAATAGTGAAAACCGATAGTAATTTGGTATGGCGCTTTCGGTAGCGGTAAAATTAATTGCTGCTGTTGCCACTCAAAACAAAGATGATGATGTTGTTGATAACAACGCAATTCACCTAAATTATCCGGTAATATCACTGTTTCGCCAATTTGAATTGGCAATTTTATTGTGCGTAAATCTTGATAAAGCGGCGTTAAATAGAGCTGTTGCTGATAACGCCGTACTACTTTTTGATTAAGCTGTAATTCCGGTTGACGATCATTTTTCGCTCCGACCACTTCATTCAGTAATACCTGCAACTGTTTTAGACTCGGCATTGGTTGTTGCAAATGTGCAAACCAATAACGTAATAAATAACGCTGTTTTGCCAAAGAATAGTCGTGAAATCCTTGCAAATTCAGGCTATTATCTTCCATTAGGTGTTGTTGAAAAATAGGGTGTAGCAATTCTTCCAACAATTGCTCCTGTTCAGCACAATGTTGTGCAGAACGCACAATTGCTAAATCAATCGTTGCCCAGCGTTGCCGCAACAACGGCAAAACCTGGTGACGTAAAAAATTACGTTCATAACGCAAGTCATCATTACTTTCATCAAAAATAGCAGTTAATTGATTTGTCGCTAAATATTGCTCCAATTGTCGCCGAGTAACACTTAATAACGGGCGGAAGATCGGCACAGAAAAGAGCTGAGATAATGTTGGCATTGCTGCTAAGCCCTTTACCCCACTACCTCGTTTTAATGCCAATAAAAAAGTTTCACTTTGATCATCCAAATGATGAGCAGTAACAAGCATTTCATTACTGTTGAGATGTTGTTGAATAGCTTGATAACGTGCCTGTCGTGCTTGAGCTTCAATATTACTGTGATCCTGAATTTGCACTTTTTCAAAACAGAATGAAACATTGAACTGTTGACAAAGTTGTCGACAATGATCTAGCCAATAATCGGAATTGTTGCTGATACCGTGATGAATATGGATAGCACGAAACTTCATAGGCATTTGTTCCGAAAGTCTCACAAAAAGATGCAACAGAACTGTTGAATCAACACCTCCACTCAAACCAACTAAAAACGCCTTGTTTTGCAAGGCGTTTTGTTCTATCTGTTGTCTTAGTACAGTAATCAAATCCATATTAAGCAATTTTCACCGCTTGATATTGACTGGTCGGTGTTACAATCAAATTGCGAGCGGCAATAATCTGCAATTCATATTTACCTGCTTCTTTGGTAACGGTCATTACATCATTAACTGCATTTGCGGTATGTTCAAATGCCGCCACTTCCGACTTTCCGTTCAATAAATTAGCAAGGAAAATTGCACTGGTCATATCACCCACACCCACTGGATCACGCCCAACAAATTCGTGCAACGGACGGCTGATATGCCACATTCCCTGTTGTGTCGCCAACACCATTTCAAATTTATTCGGGTTCTGCCCAACACGACTGAGATGCTTCACCAATACTTTTTTCGGTCCCTTAGCTAAAATGGCTTCTATTGCTTTTAATGCTTGAGTGAAATTCTCTACCGTTAAACCGCTTAATTCTCGTAACTCAACTAAATTTGGTGCAATAATATCCGCTTGGCTAATGGCATCTTTTGCCAAAAATTCCGCCACCCCAGGCGCAACGACACAACCTTTATCTGGATGTCCCATCACCGGATCACAAAAATAGATAGCTTTCGGATTGGCTTTTTTGACAGTATTAACAGTATTGAGTATTTCTTGTCCTTGCTCCGCTGCACCGATATAGCCAGACAATACCGCATCACATTCAGATAAAGCCCCGATATCAGAAATTCCTTGTGTAATTTCAGCAATCTGCTCCTTAGGAATTACCATTCCTTTCCAACGCTGATATTGCGTGTGATTAGAAAACTGCACTGTATTCAATGCCCACGCATCAACGCCGAGCAATTGCATTGGTAATACCGCCGCCTTATTACCGGCATAACCATAAACCACATGTGATTGAATTGATAAAACATTTTTCATTTCAATCTCTCCTTTTAATTCATTTTTATTTTAACAATAACCGTAACTCATCAAACGTTGATAACGGCGAGCAAGCAAGGCTTCACTATCCAACACGGATAATTCCTCTAAATCAGCATTAAGTTGTGCTTTTAAATTTTGTGCCATCTGCTCTGGATGACGATGCGCACCACCTAATGGCTCTTCAACAATGCTGTCGATTAACTCCAATTTTTTAAGACGATCCGCCGTTAATCCCATTACTTCCGCAGCAGTAGAGGCTTTATCCGCTTTTTTCCAAAGAATGGAAGCACAACCTTCCGGTGAAATCACCGAATAGGTACTGTATTGCAACATATTGACTTTATCTCCGACACCAATCGCCAATGCACCACCGGAACCGCCTTCACCGATAACAGTACAAACAATCGGCACTTTTAACATTGACATCTCACGTAAATTGCGGGCAATCGCTTCAGATTGACCACGCTCTTCCGCACCAACGCCAGGATAAGCACCTGGAGTATCAATAAAAGTGATAATAGGCATTTTGAAACGTTCCGCCATCTGCATTAAACGCAATGCTTTGCGGTAACCTTCCGGTGCCGGCATACCAAAATTACGCATTACTTTTTCTTTTACGGTACGCCCTTTTTGATGACCAATAACCATTACTGGACGATCATCCAAACGTGCAATACCGCCAACAATTGCTTTATCATCAGCAAAAGCACGATCCCCAGCTAACTCCTCAAATTCAGTGAAAATATATTGAATATAATCCAAAGTATACGGACGTTGCGGATGGCGAGCCATTTGAGAAACTTGCCACGCCGTTAAGTCGGCAAAAGTTTTTTTAGTCAGCTCTTCGCTTTTCTTTTTTAATCTTGCAATTTCTTCATCGAGATTGATTTTATCATCTTGTCCTGATACAGAACGGAGTGAATCAATCTTTGCCTCAAGTTCGGCAATAGGGAGTTCGAAATCTAAAAAATCTTGATTCATAAAGTTTCCTTTTGTCATTAGAGATAAACGGCACAAGAATGCCGTTTATTCTATGCTTTTTTTTCTAAGTTTGCAGTGTTTTTCTATTTTGTTAACTTATCTTTATTATCTATATTCGCAAAAAAAGTGGCTAAAATCGGCCCGGAAATATTGTGCCAAAAACTAAACACAGCGCTCGGTACAGCTGCAATAGGATTGAAATAAGCGGTTGCCAATGCAGCCCCCAAGCCGGAATTCTGCATTCCCACTTCAATCGCCACCGCTTTACTATCTGCAAAATTTAACTTAAACAATTTTGCCACAAAAAAACCTAGCAAATAGCCTAAACTGTTATGTAACACCACCACAATAAAAATTAATAAGCCTGATTCAATAATTTTGTCCTTACTTACTGCTACTACTGCCGCAAGAATCAATACTATCGCAATCACCGACACCAATGGAGTGCAAGTACCTAATTTCACCATCTGTTTAGTCAATAACGTTCTTGCCACCACACCTAAAAATACTGGGAATAAAACGATTTTTAACACAGAAATAAACATCGCATAGGCATCAATATCAAGCCATTGACTCGCTAGCACATAGAAAACTACCGGTGTTAAGAATGGTGCCAATAAAGTAGAAACTGAAGTACAAGCAACGGAAAGCGCTGTGTTACCCTTCGCCAAATAGGTCATTACATTAGAAGAAGTTCCGCCCGGACAAGCCCCAACCAAAATAATACCGACCGCTAAATCCGCCGGTAAATTGAAACCTTTTGCCAAGGCAAAAGCAATCAAAGGCATAATCACAAATTGTGATACCACACCGATTACTACGGCTTTTGGATGTTTCACCACTTCACTGAAATCATTAACCGTCAAAGTGATACCCATACCAAACATTACGATACCTAATAAATAAGGGACATAGGCAATCAATGATGAAAAATGGCTTGGAAATTGATAGGCTAAAAAAGCAAAAAGTAGAACCCAAAGAGAAAATGTTTTGCCTGCAAATTGGCTAATTTTTTGTAGTGTTTGCATAAATTTTGTCCTAAATACAGTTTTTTATTGTTAAGTTTGAATGAAAGCCTATAAATTTACCCTTCTATTGAAAATTTTCAATCGTTTTGTCGATTTATTTAAAAAAATAAAGGCGAGAACTCCTTTCTCGCCTTTATTTATTACTACAAATTTACTTTCTACTCTACTTTTACTACCCGGACTGCACTTGCAATGCTGACCTGAAAATTATCATATCAGATAAAAATATATAGTCAATAAGAATTATTCTCATTTATTAACTTCTATTCACCGGAAATTTTCATCTGTTCAATCAAAATTGAACCGGTACGAATATTAGAGCGCAACTCAACATCATCACCCACTGCAACAATTTGTTTAAACATTTCCGGTAAACTACCAGCAATCGTAATTTCAGAAACTGGAAATTTAATCTCACCATTTTCCACCCAGAAACCGGATGCACCACGAGAATAATCACCACTCACTAAATTTACACCTTGTCCCATTAATTCTGTCACCAATACTCCTGTTCCCATCTGTTTAAGCAATGCCTCCAGTCCTCCCTCACTATTCGCTTTAACCAACCAGTTATGAATACCTCCGGCGTGTCCAGTTGTCTGCATTCCCAATTTTTTGGCACTGTAAGAGGTTAAAAGGTAGGTTTGTAAGACACCATCAACAATAATATTATGATCGCTCGTTTTCACTCCTTCACTATCAAACGGTGTTGAAGCTAATTGGGATAAAAGGTGTGGACGTTCTATAATTTCAAACCAATCCGGCAAAATTTTCTCGCCCAATTTATCCAAGAGAAAAGAGGATTTTCGATATAGTGCACCACCACTGATAGCTGAGGCCAAATGTCCAATAACCCCAGTAGCAACATCATTGAGAAAAACAACAGGCACATTTAATGTACTAAGTTTTTGAGGATTTAATCTTGACAATGTTTTTTGAGCGCAATGTTCTCCAACCCAACTTGCCGTTGCTAACTCATTGAATTTTCGTGAAATAGTATATTCATAATCACGTTCTAAATGATCATTTTCAGAAGCAATTACGCTACAAGAAAGTGAGTAACGCGATGAAGGGTAACTATTCAATACTCCATATGTATTGCCATAAACTCGAATTCCTTCACTAGAATTAAAACTACCACCTTCACTATTGATAATTCTCTTATCATAATTTAGTGCTATTTTTTCTGTCTCTAATGCCAATGCCACTGCCTGATCCACACTAATATTTGCCGGATGATAAAGCTGTAAATCCGATGGATTAAATTCCATCAACTCTTTTGGCGCTAATCCAGCACTAGGATCTTCCGATGTATATTTTGCAATGGACAATGCCGATTCAACAGTCCGCTTAATCGCCTGCTCTGATAGATCCGATGTAGAGGCATTTCCCTTTTTATTACCAATATAAACGGAAATTCCCATTGCTCCGTCATTGTTAAACTCTAAATTTTCAATCTCACTTAGCCGAGTAGAAACGCTTAATCCACTCACTTTTGTCACTCCCACTTCTGCATCTGCCCCTGCTTTTTCTGCCAAAGATAATGCATAAGCGACCGCTTCTTTTAATACTGTTTGTTGTTGTTCTATATCTTGTTTTTTTATCTGTTCCATTTTTGTTCACTCTAATCATTCTGATTTGATTTTCGGAATTTTAGCCAACTTCTGCTACAATGGCGAATTATTTTACTACCAATAGGAAACGATTATGCGACATAGAAATAAAGATATTGAATGGCAGCAAGAAGAAGATGAAGAAGAGATTATCTGGGTAAGCAAAAGCGAAATAAAACGTGATGCTGAAGCCTTAAAAAAAATGGGAGAAAAAATTGTTGCATTATCGGATAGTGCTTTGAGTCAGATTCCATTGGATGAACAACTTACCGATGCTGTTAATTTAGCAAGAAAATTGACACGTGAAAGTTATCGTCGTCAAATCCAATTTATTGGGAAATTATTACGTCAACGCGATGTTGAACCATTACAAGCCGCATTGGATAAACTCGAGAATAAACATAATCAGCAACAGATTCTGTTGCATAAAATTGAGGCTTATCGTGAGGCATTATTGGAAAACGGCGATGAAACAATTAATCAACTTTTAAATGATTATCCGTCATTGGAGCGTCAAAAATTACGTGCTTTAATTCGTAATGCATTGAAAGAGAAAGAAAAAAATGCGCCACCTAAAGCTTATCGAGAAATCTATCAATATCTAAAAGCACATATTTTGGATGTATAGGTTTATGTTATCGGAAATAGAGGTGCTTTCTTTCAAAAAATTTGTTACACTTCTCCCCGATTTAATACTGATGATACTTTTTATTAATATTTTTAACAAAAAAGGATGAAATTATGGCTTACACATTACCTGAATTAGGTTACGCTTACGATGCATTAGAACCACATTTCGATGCATTAACTATGGAAATTCACCACTCAAAACACCACCAAGCTTATGTCAATAATGCCAATGCATTACTTGAAGGTTTATCTGAAGAATTAAAAGCAATGTGTCCAGGAAAACTTTCTGCAAACTTAGATAAAGTACCGGCAGAAAAACGTACCGGTTTACGCAACAATGCTGGTGGACATTTTAACCATTCCCTTTTCTGGAAATCATTGAAAAAAGGCACTACTTTACAAGGAAAATTAAAAGAAGCAATTGAACGTGATTTCGGTTCTGTTGACGCTTTCAAAGCAGAATTTGAAAAAGCTGCTGCAACTCGTTTCGGTTCAGGCTGGGCGTGGTTGGTATTAAAAGACGGTAAATTATCTGTCGTTTCTACTGCAAACCAAGATAACCCGTTAATGGGTAAAGAAATTGCTGGTTGCGAAGGTTTCCCTCTTGTTGGTCTTGATGTTTGGGAACACGCTTATTATTTGAAATTCCAAAACCGTCGTCCGGACTACATTAAAGAATTCTGGAATGTTATTAACTGGGATTTCGTTGCTCAACGTTACGAAGAACATTTAGCAAAATAATTTTAAAAAATTTGATTACATATTTGAAATAAAGCCGCATCCACTGCGGCTTTTTTCATTTAATCCGGCATAGTA
>NZ_JTJP01000038.1:0-18724 GCF_001678575.1 Gallibacterium genomosp. 1 | reverse complement strand
CTACTATGCCAACTTGCATTAATCGTAAAAAATCCGGCAAATTGCCGGATTTTGCGGTTAATAAAGTGATAATGGATTAGTCTTCAGGAACAAATTTTTGCAAATTTGGCTTAAAATAATTTTGCCCTTTTTGGATTTTCCCATTTTCATCAAAAATAGCTTTACCGTTTTCAAATTTTGACCAGTTTGAATCATTTACTTCAACAAAAGCCGCATTAAAATCAAATCCTGCCATATAAGCAACGCCAATCGCAGTAACAACTTGATCTGCCAGTGAATCCAATACTTCTATTTTTTGTTGATGTGTTAATTGCTGTAATCTTTCAGTTTGTTGATTCTGCTTATAGCCGTCAGCTATTGTTTCAAGACGATGAGCTATTTCTGTATGCCCTAACGCATCCAACATTTCTACTATTTCCTCAAAATGGCAACCAATTTGTATGGATAAATCTCGTTGATTCGGTTTAGGTTTTGCTTCTTTAAACCAATCTAGTGTACGTTTAATTTCATTTTGATGGTTCATATCCTTCTCCTTTCACTTATAAGGAATAATAAAACGATAAAACTTATCTATTTTATTCTGTTGTTGCAACTAATTTTTATCTAATTCGGTATCTCTAAACTATAGGAATTGCGGAAATCCATCTTATACTTTACAAGGAGAATATTATGATGCAGAACTTATTCGCAGCATTACAAAATACAGTATTGGGCGTGATAGATATTACCATTATTGTGCTATTTTTTATCGTCAGTTTATTAGGAATTGCTGTGTCTTCAGCAATATGGTTTTTATCCAAATCTTTTATAAAAGCTTCTGAAAAAGAGGTAATTGATATCAAAGCGGAAAAAGTTTGGTTTGAAGGGAGGTAAAAATATACCTTACTGATAATGAGATAGGACTATAAATTGTCAGATATAATGAGAAATACTTACAGTAAAAAGTGTTGGAATTTGCCAACACTTTTTAGTTTAAATGTCTATTTCCTTTTAATCTGAGTATAGCGTTTTATGGAAAGTATTTACTCATCATCAGTAATTAAATTTTTAGATGGTTTAATCGCCAATAAATTGCAGTTTAACTGACTAATAACGTGTTCGGCTGTATTACCTAATAATACAGCAGAGAGTCCTGTACGGCCAATAGTTCCTAATACAACTAATTCAGCTCCAATATCTTGTGCAACTTTAGGAATAACCTCTTCAGGTAAGCCTTCATAAACGTGGGTATGGGCTTCATCAATACCAAAATGTTGGCGTAAAGCTTTCATATTGATTAAGTGCTGACCGCGAATGCTATTGCCATAATCTGGTACACTGAATTCCGGTAAGTCTAAAGTAATACCGACCGGAGCACTTGGATAAGCACTGACAAGATGAATATTCCCACGATCTAAACTTTGCGCCAAACTCATACTTAAACCCACCAGTTGTTTATTAAAATCATCGTGGTAAGGTTCGTCGTCAGAAACATTTACTGCAACTAAAATACGTCGTTGATGTTGCCAGTCGCCGTCCTTAACCATCAGAATCGGACAAGAAGATTTACGTAATAATTGCCAGTCAGTCGGTGTAAAAATTAATGAAGAGAGATCATCTTCTTGGTGGGTAAATTTCACCACTAAATCGTGATGATGTTTCACAATCTCTTTTTCAATTGCATCGGCTTCATTGCTTTCCCAAACTACTTCAATTTTTAGCTGGATGTTAGATAAATCATATTGAGCCAAAATACCCTGTAACCACTCTTTTTTCTCTGCAATAACGGCAGCGATCATTTCTTCACGTTCGCTGGAGGAGAGTGTAACACTAACGGCATAGGATAAATTATAAATGGCAAGAAACGCAGTGAGATTAACAGGTTGAGAACTGTTTTGCTGTTTTAGCAAATGTAAAGTACGCTCAAGAGCAACTTGCTTTTCACTTTCAGGATCAATGACCACAAGAATATTGTTGAAGTACATAAAACCTCCTTATTATGTAGTTTGTTTTATTATAAGGAGGTCATTATTGAAAGCAAGCTATTACTTGGGATTAAATCATTAAATTGCTAATCTCAATTTAACTTTAGTAGAACCAGCTAATTCAACTAACGCTGGCATATCATTGATAGTTATGTATTTACCTTGTACTGCCAACATACCACTTTTTTGGAAACGTCCGAGTAAGCGACTGATGGTTTCAACGGTTAAACCGAGATAATTGCCGATATCACCACGTGTCATTGTTAAGCGGAATTCTCTTGCGGAGAAACCTCGAGCTGAGTAACGTTTGGAAAGATTATAAATAAATGCAGCCAGTTTCTCTTCAGCATTCATCTTTGAGAGTAATAAAATCATTTCCTGATCACTTAAAATTTCATTACTCATTAGACGAATAATTTGTTGACGCAATTTCGGCATTTTACCTGCCAAGTCATCTAGCACATCAAATGGAATTTCACATACCATTGATGTTTCAAGTGCTTGAGCAAAACTAGGATGATGCATACTGTGAATAGCATCAAATCCGACTAAATCACCCGGTAAGTGGAATGATGTAATTTGTTCTTCACCGTTTTCACTGATAGTATAAGTTTTAATGGTACCTGACCGGATAGCATAGAGCGATTTTAATTCATCACCTGCTTTGAAGAGAATTTGTGATTTTTGGATAGGTTTTTTACGTTCTATGATGTTATCTAGCTGATCCAGTTCGTGTTCATTAAGCGTAAACGGAATACACAACTGGCTAATACTACAATCCTGGCAATGGATAGCACAACCACCGGATTGAATTCTGCGTCCAACGCGATTATCGATTAATCCTTTCATCTACGGATACCCCATAACTGACAACGATAGTGAAATCTACGATTTTGCTATCTGAAAAAATTTTGATCTAACGCAATAAATGGTATCATAAAACAAAATTCTTAAGAAGTATAAAATACATCTTTTGAGGTAAATATTTTATGTCTGTAGAAAAATTGACAAAAAAGAGATTAATCCAAATTTTAGTGATGTTGGTTATTTTAGTCAGTGCCTTTTTATATCGCAGTTGTCATTATCAACCACAATCAGCGAATACGGAAACAATTGAAGAAAATTCTCGATAAAGAAAATAAAAAAATAGCAGTTATTTAGAAATTAAACTGCTATTTTTTATATTTATAATTACGCGACAACAGAATTCGCTAAATATTTATCAAAATGGTATAAACCTTTATTATCTGTACCTAATAAGTTGAGTTTATCTAAAATACCGTTAAATAAAGTTTCTTCTTGATGTTGTTCAGAAACATACCATTGCAAGAAATTAAAAGAAGAGTAATCTTTTTCTTCAAAAGCTGCAGAAACTAGCTCATTAATTTTGGCAGTAATATGCTTTTCGTGTTGATATGCCAACTCAAAAACTTCTTGTAATGAAGCAAATTCATTTTGTACTGCTGCAATTGTTTCGATACGAGTGCTAGAGCCGGTTTCATTGAGGTAGGTGAATAGTTTACGCATATGTTGTAATTCTTCATCGGCGTGAGTATGTAAAAATTTTGCTGCACCATCAAAACCGTGGTAAGTACACCACGCACTCATTTGTAGATAAAGATTAGATGAATAAAACTCTAAATTCATTTGCGCATTAAGCATATTAACAATTTTTTGCGATAACATATTAAATTCTCCTGATTATAATGATGCTAACTCTTTATCGACAAAATAAAGCCCACGTTGATCTTCTCCGGCCAGATCAAACTTAGTAAGAATCCGTTTAAATAGTGTTTCTTCTTCGTGCTGTTCAGCAACATACCACTGTAGAAAATTAAAAGTAGAATAATCCTTTTCAACAAAGCTTTCGTCAACAAGCTGATTAATTTTTTGTGTAATTAACTGTTCGTGTTCAAGAACTAATGTGAATAGCTGTTTTAATGATGTAAATTCGTGTTGCGGGGCGGCAATTTCGCCTAAAATCGGCAACGCACCGGTTTCGCTGACATAAGCAAATAATTTTTGCATATGTTCTAATTCTTCGTCAGCGTGACGTAATAAAAATGCAGTAGCACCTTCATAACCGTGTTCATTGCACCACGCACTCATCTGTAAATAAAGATTGGAAGAGTAAAATTCCAAATTAATTTGTTGATTAAGTTTTTCAATCATTGCTGGTTTTAACATACTTAATTCCTCTGATAAATAATTCCGCTATAGTTTAGCGATTTGTTTAATAAAAATAAAATATTTTTTATTATTTTAGATAAACAACAAGAATAATTCTTATTTGTTAAATAATAAATTATTTCAATCAAGATTTATTCTTATTTATTAAAGCTATTTTAAATGTCTGCCGCCGGTTATTTTAATGGTTTCTCCGGTAATATATTGGCTTGAAAAGAGATATTCGACCGCTTTAATCATCTCTTCATAACCGCCTATTTTTTGCATCACTGATTTTTGCAGTGCTTTTTGTTGATATTCTGCGCTATCATTTTCATTAAACATAATTAAAGAAGGGGCAATGCTGTTCACTTTTACTAGCGGTGCATATTGTGCTGCAAAGGAGAGAGTCAAATTTTCTAATGCAGCTTTGCTGGCAGCATAAGCAAGATGTTTTTGACTTCCTTTATAAGCGACAAAATCGGTAATATGAATGATATCTGATGTAGCTTGACGTTGTTGCGCTGATGCGTGTAATAAATGAAAGAGTTGACGATTTAGTAGATAAGGCAATTCGGCGTGAATACGCATTAAAGATTGAAATAATTGACTATCCTGTAGAATATCTGCAGTGTGTTCCGCCTGCCAAGCAGAAGCATTATGAATAACAGCTTTAACTGATTTACAATGTGTTTTTATTTGTGATACGAAATGTTCAATATTATTCAGATCAGAAAAATCGGATTGCAGTTGTAATACATTTTTTGGCAATTGAGTAAGTTGATGATAAGTATGTCGATAAGAGATCACAACATTTTCCCCCTTTTGGGCGAAGTGCTGTGCTAAAACATATCCTACACGCCGGCCGGCACCGGTAATGATAATGGCATCCTTCATAAATTATTCTCTTATTTCACTTTTTTAAGTGTCGTTTATCGTATCAGAAAATTTCTTTTTTTGCTGAAATGAGATGAAGTTTATTGATTTTGGTTTGCTTTGTCTTGTTATCTTTAAATTTTGCTGTTATTGTTGCCAACTAAATTTTTCTTCTACGCCACATCAACTGGTTATAACGGCAGCACAGCAAATGACAGCAATGTCTGTTGATGCGACGAGAAGTTATCTGTTTTTTATAAGAGGAATTTATCAGGTTTAATTATGGGTAAGTCGTTAGTTATTGTGGAATCACCGGCCAAGGCTAAAACCATTAATAAATATTTAGGCAACAGTTATATTGTTAAATCAAGTGTTGGACATATTCGTGATTTGCCGACTTCCGGTAGTGGCAATGGTGAGAAAACAAAAGCAGTATCTACAAAAGGGTTAAGTTCAGACGAAAAAGCTAAAATTAAGCAAAAGAGAGAGCGAGATGCGTTAGTGAAACGTATGGGCATTGATCCTTATCATAATTGGAAAGCAAATTATCAAATTCTTCCAGATAAAGAAAAGGTTGTCAGTGAATTAAAATCTTTAGCGAAAAAATCTGATCATATTTATCTCGCGACCGATTTGGATAGAGAAGGAGAAGCGATTGCGTGGCATTTGCGTGAAGTGATTGGTGGTGAAGATGATCGTTTTAGTCGTGTTGTTTTCAATGAAATTACAAAGAATGCGATTACACAAGCGTTTAGTCATCCAGAGCAACTTAATATGGATCGTGTAAATGCACAGCAAACTCGCCGTTTTCTAGATCGTGTGGTTGGTTTTATGGTGTCCCCATTGTTATGGAAAAAAGTGGCGCGAGGTTTGTCTGCCGGTCGGGTTCAATCTGTAGCAGTAAAATTGTTGGTAGAACGTGAACGAGAAATTAAAGCTTTTCAACCGGAAGAGTATTGGCAAATTGCAGTAGAAACGAAAAATGCTGAACAACAATTATTGCCCTTTGAAGTAACGCATTATCAATCTAAACCATTACAAATAAAAGATAAACAGGGCGCAGATCAAGCAACCGAAATTTTAAAAAAATCACGTTACATTGTCACTGAAGTTGAAACAAAACCGACTCAATCACGTGCTAAAGCCCCATTCATTACCTCAACATTGCAACAAACTGCTAGTACTCGTTTAGGATTTGGGGTGAAGAAAACAATGCTGTTGGCACAACGTTTATACGAAGCCGGTTATATTACATATATGCGTACCGATTCGACTAATTTGAGTCAGGATGCGTTGATGATGGCTAGAGAATATATTTCCGATAATTTCAGTACTGCGTATTTACCAGAAAAGCCGAATTATTATTCTAGTAAAGAAAATGCACAAGAGGCACACGAAGCAATTCGTCCTTCCGATATTCGGCTAAAAGCGGATGATTTACAAGGAATGGAAAAAGATGCAATTCGTCTTTATGATTTAATTTGGCGTCAATTCTTGGCGTGCCAAATGACGGCGGCGAATTATGATTCTACAACAGTAACGGCGACAGCAGATGATTACACCTTGAAAGTTAAAGGGCGAGTATTGCGTTTTGATGGTTGGACAAAAGTATTGCCGCCAATTGGTAAAAATGCGGAAGATCGTGTTTTGCCAGAGGTGAAAAAAGGTGAAGAGTTAACACTCTTGCAAGTAATACCAAGCCAGCATTTCACTAAACCGCCAGCACGTTATACTGAAGCAGCATTAGTCAAAGAGCTGGAAAAACGGGGGATAGGTCGTCCATCAACTTATGCTTCTATTATTTCGACTATTCAGGATCGTGGTTATGTTCGCACAGAAAATCGCCGTTTTTATGCAGAAAAAATGGGAGAAATTGTTACCGATCGCCTTAATGAATCTTTCCCTGATTTAATGAATTATGATTTTACTGCCAATATGGAAGACGTATTGGATCAAATTGCAGCAGGAAAAACAGATTGGAAACAACAGCTAAATCAATTCTTTGCTGATTTCTCAACTAAACTTTCACAGGCGGAATTGGATGAATTGGAAGGGGGAATGAAACCGAATCATTTGGTTGAAACCAACATCCCTTGCCCAAGTTGCGGTCGTCCAATGGCGATTCGTACTGCTAGTACCGGCGTATTTTTAGGTTGTACCGGCTATGCTTTGTCGCCAAAAGAGCGTTGTAAAACCACAATAAATTTGATTCCAGAGTCGGAATTGTTAAATGTACTTGATGACAATTCAGAAACCAAAGCGTTAATGGAGCGTAAACGTTGCCCGAAATGCGGTACGGCAATGGACAGTTATTTAATTGATGCACACCGTAAATTACATATTTGCGGTAATAATCCGAATTGTGATGGCTATGTGGTTGAAGAAGGGCAGTTCAAAATTAAAGGGTATGATGGACCGGTCGTTGAATGTGATAAATGCGGTGCGGATATGCATTTAAAACTAGGCCGTTTCGGTAAATATATGGCGTGTACGCAATGTGATAATACTCGTAAGATCTTAAAAAACGGTGAAGTTGCACCGCCAAAAGAGGATCCAATACCGTTCCCTGAATTAAAATGTGAAAAATCGGATGCCTATTTTGTCTTGCGTGACGGTGCCAGTGGTGTCTTTATGTCGGCGCATAATTTCCCAAAATCTCGGGAAACTCGTCCGGCAAAAGTGTCGGAATTGGCACAATATCGTGATCGTTTGCCGGAAAAACTGCAGTATTTAGCCGATGCACCGCAGCAAGATCCGGAAGGTAATCCGACGGTGATTCGTTTTAGCCGTAAAGAGAAACGCCAATATGTTAACTCTGAGAAAGAGGGTAAGGCGACCAAATGGATGGCTGATTATATTGACGGCAAATGGGTGGCAAGAGCAAAATAGTTGCGTGAAATAACGGCAACAGGTTATTGCAACTGCCGAACAGTGTAATACAATAAAAGCAATTTTTTAGCATACTCCGAGCTAGTTTACCTAAGTCGTAAGATATGGTGGCTATGCCAACACAATGTGTTCAAGGATAGATGGGAAACGATCTATCCTCTCGTATTTAGAAAGGTGTCTATGCAACAACTTATCAAAATGTTTACATCATCCGAAGATCGATTGATTGACGCATTCAACCGTCAATATTTTTATCTTCGTCTTTCCATTACAGATGTCTGTAATTTCAAATGTAATTACTGTTTGCCGAATGGCTATCAGCCGCCAAGCAACAAACAGATGTTCCTGAGTGTTGATGAAATAGCGCGTCTTGTGAGTGCTTTTGCCGAATTAGGCACGGAAAAAGTGCGGATTACCGGTGGAGAGCCGACATTAAGAAAAGACTTTCTTGCAGTGGTGGAGGCGATTCGCCGTCAACAATCGATCAAGAAAATTGCTTTAACTACCAACGGTTACCGTATGGCAAAAGAGGTAGCGAGTTGGAAGCAAGCCGGCATTGATTCAATCAATGTCAGTGTGGACAGCTTAGATCCGCGTCTATTTCATCTGATTACCGGAGAGAATAAATTGCACGATATTCTCAAAGGTATCGAACGTGCGTTTGCAGTCGGTTATGAAAAAATCAAAGTAAATGCAGTATTGATGAAAAATTTAAATGATCACGGCTTT
Source organism: Gallibacterium genomosp. 1 (assembly GCF_001678575.1). Classification (NCBI taxonomy): domain Bacteria; kingdom Pseudomonadati; phylum Pseudomonadota; class Gammaproteobacteria; order Pasteurellales; family Pasteurellaceae; genus Gallibacterium; species Gallibacterium genomosp. 1. The sequence continues at coordinate 10,100 of NZ_JTJP01000038.1, read as the reverse complement.
AATTCATTTTTGGCGTGGATTAAACATCAACCGATTCAAATGCGTTTTATCGAATTAATGCAAACCGGCGAAATGGATGCTTTTTTTCACCAACATCATTTATCCGGTGCGGTGTTAAAGCAACGCTTATTGGCTTCGGGCTGGCAATTACAGCAAAAACATTATACTGATGGCCCGGCACAAGTGTTCAAGCATCCGGACTATGTTGGTGAAATCGGATTAATAATGCCGTATGAAAAAGATTTTTGTGCCAGCTGTAATCGTTTAAGGGTTTCTGCAAAAGGGAAACTGCATCTTTGTCTATTTGGCGAAGAGGGCATTGATATTCGCCCTTGGTTACAAAATGATGAGGAACAGACTGAATTGCAACAACGTTTGATGGCTGCCTTGCAAGGCAAACGAGAACATCACTTTTTACATCAAGGTGATAGCGGCGTCAGACAGCATCTTGCCTCGATCGGCGGTTAATTTTGAATTTAATGGGAACAATATGAGTCAATTTACGCATATTAATCAATCCGGTGAAGCGAATATGGTGGATGTTTCTGCCAAGGCGGACACCGTACGTGAAGCACGAGCCGAAGGGTACGTGTTAATGGCAGCGGAAACATTAGCGATGATTATAGCGGGGAAACATCATAAAGGTGATGTTTTTGCGACTGCAAGGATTGCCGGTATTCAGGCAGCAAAACGGACGTGGGAGTTAATTCCGTTATGTCATCCGTTGTTATTGAGCAAAGTGGAAGTTTCACTTTTTGCCGAACCGGAACACAATCGCATTCGTATTGAAAGTTATTGCAAGTTGACCGCAAAAACCGGCGTGGAAATGGAGGCATTGACGGCGGTGTCTGTAGCGGCTTTGACCATTTATGATATGTGTAAAGCGGTGCAAAAAGATATGAAAATTGACGGTATTCGTTTATTGGAAAAACTGGGCGGTAAATCGGGTCATTTTAAAGCGGAGGTGGAATGATTAAAGTTGTCTTTTTTGCGCAAACAAGAGAGTTAATCGGCGAGTCTGCGATCGAAGTTGAAGCGAAATATGCAGATGCCGAAGCATTGCGCCAAGCGTTATCAGAAAAAGGCGAACGTTGGGCATTAGCCTTAAATTCCGGGCGCATTTTGGTAGCGGTAAATCAATCAATTGTGCCGTTATCTACGCCATTGCAAGCAGGAGATGAGGTTGCCTTTTTCCCACCGGTGACCGGAGGTTAAAATGGCGGAAATTGAAATTAGCGTGCAGACTGAGCCATTTGATCAAAATGCTATTTATCAATGGTCTTCTGCGTCTGCAGAGAGTGGGGCGACAGTCATTTTTGTCGGTAAAGTGCGGGATATGAATTTAGGTGACAATGTTTCCGGTTTATATCTTGAGCATTATCCGGCAATGACGGAAAAAGCACTCCGAGAAATTGCTGAACAGGCAGCACAACGCTGGCAATTACAACGTATTTATATTGTACATCGTATTGGTCAGTTATATACCGGTGATGAAATTGTAGCAGTGGCGGTCAGTTCTGCTCATCGTAGTAGTGCTTACCAAGCTAATGAATTTATTATGGATTTTTTAAAAACAAAAGCTCCATTTTGGAAAAAAGAAACCACAAAAGTAGGTGAACGTTGGTTGGATAGTAGAGAGTCTGATCAACAAGCAGCAGATAGATGGGAATAAATAATTATTCCCCTCATTTTTAATTAAATTTCCTCCCAAAAATCCTGATCTAACGTTTTATCGGCAAGTTGCAATAAACGAACCAAGTCATTAAATGTGGGTTGTGTTTCCATTGCCGGTAAGGCTTTCTGTAAACTCAATTTTTGATAGATCTTAAAGTACCACGCCAAAGTGCCTTCGTTTAATGGCGTTAACGAACGTTTTCCTAACCAATAAAAACCTTGTAAAGGCAACGAGATGATAAAAATAATCGTCAAAATGGTACTGGCGAACGAAGCAATATGATAACCGATGACAAAATATTGCCAGGCAAGGGTTAACAATAACAAGGGCATTAATAATTGTTGAGAAAATTTTGTCGCTTTAATAATTCTAGGTTCCGGAAAGATGATCTGTAGTTTTTTGATATGTCTGATTTCTTGCCACATTGAAGCGTAATGAATACCTTGTTTTATCATATTAAACATAAATTCATCCTATTTTTTAACTAATTTTACGCAAACAGGTTACACTTTTTTTTAAAAATTAAAAAATTTTTTATTTTATTTGCTTTAAAATTTATTTTTTGCGCATAACAGTGTATCCTATCTACATAGAATTTATCATCCTGTTTATTCAAACAGATTACTATTAATTCAACAAGATAGGTTATTTCAATGACGCAAAATCTTATTCTTATTCTTAACTGTGGAAGTTCATCATTAAAATTCGCTATTTTAAATCCTGAAAGCGGAGAAGAGAAGTTATCCGGTCTTGCCGAAGCATTCCATTTGCCTGATGCACGTATTAAATGGAAATTGCACGGTGAAAAGGGGAATGCTGAATTGGGTGCAGGTGCAGCGCATAGTGAAGCACTTGATTTTATCGTGAAACATATTTTCCCATTAGATCCGTCTTTAAAAGAAAATATCGCTGCAATCGGACATCGTATCGTACACGGTGGTGAACGTTTTACAGCATCAACTATCGTTGATGAAAGCGTTATTGAAGGTATTCGTGAGGCAATTCAATTTGCACCGTTACACAATCCTGCGCACTTAATCGGAATTGAAGAGTCTTTCAAAATGTTCCCTGAATTGAAAGATAAAAATGTAGTAGTATTTGATACGGCATTCCATCAAACTATTCCTGAAGAAGCATTCTTATATGCATTGCCATATTCAATGTATAAAGAACACGGAGTTCGCCGTTATGGTGCACACGGCACCAGCCACTATTATGTAACTAAAGAAGCAGCAAAACGTCTTAATATTGCCGAAGATAAAATTAATGTGATTACTTGCCATTTAGGTAATGGTGCATCAGTCTCTGCAATCCGTCACGGTAAATGCGTTGATACTTCAATGGGCTTAACTCCATTAGAAGGTTTAGTAATGGGAACACGTTGCGGTGATGTTGATCCGGCGGTAACTTTCTTTATGTCAAAAACATTGGGAATGAGTATGGATGAAATTGAACTTACTCTAACCAAAAAATCTGGTTTGTTGGGATTAACTGAAGTTTCCAGCGACTGTCGTTATGCAGAAGATAATTATGACAAAGAAGAAGCAGCAAAACGAGCATTGGATGTGTTCTGCTATCGTTTAGCAAAATATATCGGTAGCTATATGGTTGCTGTGGGTGAACCGATTGATGCAATCGTATTTACCGGCGGTATCGGCGAAAATTCCGCACACGTTCGTGAATTAACTTTAGCGCATTTAAAAACTTTTGGTTATAAAGTTGATAAAGAACGTAATCTTGCTGCGCGTTTTGGTAACGAAGGTGTGATTACTACTGAAGATTCACCTATTGCTATTGTAATTCCGACAAACGAAGAATTAGTGATTGCACAAGATACAGCACGTCTTTGCGTTAAATAATTGTTTTTCTGAACTGCCGATAAATTATCGGCAGTTTGTTTTTTATTCCTGAGTAAGAAGGTTATTATGTCAAGAACTATTATCCTGATTCCAATCAGTACTGGCGTTGGCTTGACCAGTGTCAGTTTAGGTTTAATCCAAGCCCTTGAACAAAAAGGTGCAAAAATCGGTTTTATGAAACCGATCTCTCAGCCTATCAGTGGTGAAGATACTTTAGATAGAACGACTTCTATTCTTTATCAAAGCCCAACTATTGATACCGCGAAAACATTTTTATTAAGCGAAGCGGAAAATATGATCGGACAAAATCAAACCGATGTATTGTTGGAAAAAATTGTTGAACGTCATCAAATTTTGGCAAGAAACAATGAAATTGTAGTAGTCGAAGGGTTAATTCCAACTCGCAAAAACTCTTATGCCAACAGTATTAATTATCGTATTGCACAAGCTTTAGATGCGGAAATTATTTTAGTTACAGCACCGGCAACCGATACTCCGGTAGAATTAAAAGAACGTGTTGAAGCGGCAGCATCCCTTTTTGGTGGTAAAAATAATCCTAACTTATTGGGTGTGGTCATTAATAAATTCAATGCACCGACAGACGAAAGTGGACGTACTCGTTTGGATTTGGCAGAGATTTTTGATTCTTTCCAACATAATGATCTTAATGTACACACTGTGTATAAACTTTTTGAAAAAAGTCCGATTCGTGTGCTTGCCTGTGTTCAGTGGAATCCAGAATTGGTTGCAAGCCGCGCAATTGACATCGCTCGCCATTTAGGCGCATCCATTTTAAAAGAGGGTGAAATTAATAAACGTCGTATTCGTGGTATTACGTTCTGTGCCAGAAGTTTACCTCACGTGATTGAACATCTTAAAGCTGGAAATTTAATGGTAACTTCTGCTGATCGCCCTGATGTAGTTGTAGCGATTGCTTTAGCGGCAATGAATGGCGTTGAAATCGGGGCAATGTTACTTACTGGTGGATACCGTTTAGATAACAATGTGGCTAAATTATGTGAACGTGCTTTTGAAACCGGATTACCAATTTTCCGTGTTGAAGGTACAACTTGGCAAACTGCATTAAGTTTACAGAGTTTCAACCTTGAAGTGCCGACTGATGATAAAGAACGTATCGAAGCCATCAAAGATTATATGGCACAACAGTTCAATAAAGAGTTAATTGAGTCTTTAGTGGAAACCACGTCCAAAGTTCATCGTTTATCACCACCGGCATTCCGTTTCCAATTAACCGAATTAGCGCGTAATGCGAAAAAACGTATTGTATTGCCTGAAGGGGATGAACCTCGCACCGTTAAAGCTGCAGCACTTTGTGCGGAACGTGGCATTGCGGAATGTGTGTTGTTGGCAGATCCGACCTCTGTTGCACGTGTTGCCGAAGCACAAGGCGTACAGCTTGGTAAAGGTATTACCATTATTAATCCTGCCGATGTGCGTGAAAATTATGTAGCTCGTTTAGTAGAGTTGCGTAAAAACAAAGGTATGACAGAAGTCTTGGCGCGTGAACAGCTCGAAGATACCGTTGTGCTTGGTACAATGATGCTTGAAGCAAATGAAGTTGACGGCTTAGTTTCAGGAGCGGTACATACTACTGCGAATACTATTCGTCCACCACTTCAATTAATTAAAACTGCGCCGGGTAGTTCATTAGTTTCTTCTGTGTTCTTTATGTTATTGCCGGATCAAGTACTTGTTTATGGGGATTGTGCAATTAACCCTAATCCAACCGCAGAAGAGTTATCTGAAATTGCGATTCAATCAGCAGATTCTGCGAAAGCGTTTGGTATTGAACCTCGTGTTGCAATGATCTCTTATTCAACTGGTACTTCTGGTAAAGGTGCAGATGTTGATAAAGTGAAAGAAGCGACTCGTTTAGCGAAAGAGAAACGTCCAGATCTTATCATTGACGGCCCATTACAATATGATGCCGCTGTGATGGAAGATGTGGCACGTTCTAAAGCACCAAATTCACCGGTGGCAGGTAAAGCGACTGTATTTATCTTCCCTGATTTGAATACAGGTAATACCACTTATAAAGCAGTGCAACGTTCAGCAGATTTAATTTCTATTGGACCGATGCTTCAAGGTATGCGTAAACCGGTTAATGATTTATCCCGCGGTGCATTAGTGGATGATATTGTTTACACCATTGCCTTAACCGCAATTCAAGCAACCCAAAACTAATCATTCATTATCTTTTATTATTAAAAGAAATCAGCTGGCGTAAATCGTTGGCTGATTTTTTTATTTTCTGAATTATTTTGATGGTCTTTTTTTATACTGCTATTTTTCTCAATTTTCATTTTTGAAACCTATCTTATCTATATTAATAAATAGTTTGTAAAAAATTGTAAAATAATACGCAATCGATTGCGTTTTTTTTTTTAGACTAGGGAAGTTTTTTCAAAAAATTTTAATATGAAATTATCAGATATAGTGTTTTCATATTAAATGAATGTGTATTTGATGATAACTCATAGTGAGTTGATATTGGATTTTTTGATAAACATACCCATTGCTAGAGAAAAACTTATCAACCTATTTAGCTGTATTGAGTTTGATATTTAGATAGTGATGTTTTTGTGCACTATTTGATAGTGTGAGTCTTATTTATAACCTTTAAGGATAAATTATGAGAAAATCAATTAAATTTTCTTTACTTGCATTATGTATAAGTAATGTTATCGCAGTGAATACAGTGTTTGCTGCAGAACAAAATCAGGAAAAATCACCTTCTCCTACCCTGTCTAAGCAACAACTTATTGCTGAAATTAATCAATTAAATAAGGAGATTTCAGCGAAAGAGAAGACAGCAGTAGAATTAAATAATCAAATAAAAGATTTGAAAAGTAAAATTACCAAGGCCAAACAGGACTTACAATCAAAAATAAAGGAGCGTGATGCTTTAACTAATAGTTTACAAGCTAGCAGTAAAGAAAAAGCACAGCTGGAAGAACAAATTAAATCTTTAACTGCTCAGTTGGCGGATTTACAAAAGAAAATTGATCCAAAAGTAGTGGAGTTAGTAAAACAAAAAAATACAGCAGAAACTCAGTTAAAAAAAGTGAATGCTGATGTGAGTAGTAAAACAAACCAATTAAGTCAATTAACTGACCAAATTAAACAATCGACAACGAAAGTTGAACAACTCAAAGCACAAATCAAACCATTAGAAACCCAAATAAGTGGTTTAAATTCTCAAGTTAAACAACAACAAGATAAACTCACTAAAATTGCAGCAGAGCGAAAAGCAGTAACAACGAAGATTGCAGAATATACTAAAAATCAAGAGTGGGTGAAACAATATGAATTAGATAGTGATGGAATAAGATGGCGTGATATCTATTTTAATTCTATTAATAACCCATTTTCAAAATCAAACTTTGCTGAGGTTTCTAATGAGTACAAGCCCATGGATGAACATATTGAGGTAATTACTGATGAATTAGGAAAGTCAAAAATGTTTCGAGTTAATACGCCAACTTTACATCTTTCCCAATATAAACCAAATCCTAACAAAATTAATGAAGTTCTGATTAGTTCTGAACAACCAGAGAATAAAGGAAAAGCAGTTGGAAAAGTCTTTTTTGTTAATCAAAATTTCTCTTCTTATGCTGCTTGGCAACCTAGGGCTAGGATAGCAGAGATCCGCCCCATTCAATCATTAGATCCTTTTAATGTGAATACCTTATATGTTGCTCGTACTGATTATAAAAAAGGCGTTGATATTGAATTGCAAGCACAACAGCGTTATGAAGCAGTGAAAGCTAAAACGCCGCAGATTACATATCGTGGATATATGTTGAATGCTGGTGGTAAATCTGGCGATATTACATTAACTGCCGATTTAGATAAAAATCTAGTAGAAGGCAGAATTACAAACAGAACCGTAAATCCAGCACAGGATGGTCGAGATTTATTATTAAAAAATGGTCAAATCTCTGTAGATTATAGAGGGATTACTTTTAAAGGTGGGCCTATCATTTCTGTAGAAAATAATTCAGATAATCAGCCATTTGAGGGGGGGGTGGATTTACTGGGATTTTTGCTGGTAAAAATATGGAAGAAGTCGTAGGTAAAATATCTCATTTGCCAGATGAAGCATATTCAGTATTTGGTGGTACACGGGTAACAAAATAAATAAGGAACAACTTATGAAACAGAAAACATTTTTCCAATTAAGTACAATTACTTTAGCATGTGCAGCATTAATGGCGTGTAGTTCATCTTCCAGTGATTCTCCGGCTAAACCAAGTTCAGAAGCACAATTACAGCAACAGTTAGATAATGCTAAAACAAAATTAGCCAAAGTAAAACAGCAATTATCCGTAGCTCAAGCAGATGTTAATCAACATCAACAATCATTAACTCAAACCTCCCAACAATTAACTCAAACTAAACAGCAATTAACTAAAGCGCAAAGTGATGTTAAACAGCTTGCGGATACAGTGAGCGCTAAAAAGGCAGAAGTAAGCCGTTTAACTCAAGAAATGGCGGAATTGGTAGAGGTACAAAAATTAGGAAACAGTAATGATATTCAGCAAAAACTTTCGCAAACCCAACAAGCATTGGTGAAAGCGAACAGTTCTTTATCTGAAGCCCAAAACCAATTAACTAATGCCGAAAAGCAGTCAGCTTCCCTGAAGGGGACTGTTGCTGAGTTAGAGAGTAAAAAGAAATCGTTATCTACGCAAATTACCCAAAAACAGACACAGTTAAGCCAATTAACCGCACAAGTAAAAGCGGCAGAACAAACATTAGATAAAGAAAAATCTCAACTTAAACAACTGACCCCAGATAATCCTATTGTTGAGGCACACACTGAAGAGAATTATATGGGAGATAGATATAAATGGCGTAGTATTAAATTTATCGGTGGTGGTATAGATCAAGGTTCAATAGTAAAAAATATAACTTCAAAAGATTATTCTGTCATGTCATATCTCCTTGTACCTGATCCAGCTGATCCAACTGGTACAGGTATAAAAATGGAATTTCGTGACCTTGCCGATATTGATTTTTCTCAATATCCAGTAAATCCGCAACAAATTCAAAGCCAAGAGCAGTTTGCACAAACATGTGCTTCTAAAGTCGCTTGTAATCCAACGGTTAATCGTAAAATTGCGGAAGTACGTTTTGTTAACCAAACCTACTCTACTTATTTTATATATAGTGATATGGAGTATCGTTATTACGATGGTAAATATTATCCTGACGCTTCAAGTATGGGATATATATTTAAAGAATTACCGCAGGATAATAATGTATGGGCTAGACCATCTGACCAAGCGATTGTTACTTACCAAGGTAGAACTCTTAGTTATGTAGATAAGAACACTCTAGCGCAAGGTGATATAACGTTAAAGGCTAATTTTGCGGACAATACGGTGTCTGGCACAGTAACTAATCGTCGTGGTTATAAGAATAATCAGGATATAGTCTTACTAACAACACCAATATTACAACCTGGAATAGGTAAGATAGGCTTTGCGGGTCAAATACAGTATGGTTCATATGATCAGAATAGGGAGGCAGATGGTTCGTATGACGGTATTTTTGTTGGCCCGAAAGCTGAAGAGGTAGTAGGGACTATTTTTTCAGGTGTTGATGGTCATCGAATATTTGGTGCTTCATCTCAATAATCCTTTTACATTCCCTGCTAGGCTTATGCTTAGCAGGGCTTTTTATTGTTTAGATTGAGAACGATTTATTATGCCTAATTTAGTAAAAAAAACAGCAAAGTTTGCCTTTTCTCCTATAGTAGTAGGGTTATTTCCGTTTGTTTTTATAACAAATAGTTTAGCTGCTCCTGTTACTTCCCCGACAACCGTTATTGATGTTAAGACTGAGCCAAAAGAATATATTAATGTGGCACAACCGGATTTACGTTCTACGCCAAAAGTGCAACCAAAAGAGACAGCTACGAAACAAGATGACAGCCGTGAAATTACAGATGAAGAATTGCAACAACGCCCTGAACTTGCACGTCAGTTGTTAAATTATGTTATTGATACACAACGTTGGCATTTATTGCCTGATCTTTTAGAGATTTATAAGAAAACTCGTGATCCTGATCCTATTCTCATTGATTATGCTCAAGCGACACTTTATCGTGTACAAGGTAATTTAACAGGAGCCATTAGTTTATATCGCCATATTTTGGCAGAAAATCCAAACTTTGGACCTGTTCGTTTCGCATTAGCACAAGCCTTATTCGAGGATTATCAAACAGAAGCAGCAGAAGATCAATTTAATAAATACGAGCAAGCTCAAACCTTCCGCCAGAGATTATGGCTGTTTCTGAGCAATATTTAATGGCAATTAAGCAACAGTCAGCGTGGTCGTTTAGTGGCTCTTTATCTTATTTACAAGATGATAATGTGAATAATGCAGCAAAAGATAAAGTGGTTTATATTGGTAATGTACCTTTCCAAAAAAGTGAAGAATCTTTGCCACAATCAGCCCATGGTTTGCAATATAGTATCAATTTGAGCAAAAAATTTAATTTAATTGGTCGCCATTCGCTTTATTTAGAATGTAGTGGT